>JAVEWB010000198.1:0-4853 GCA_034004765.1 Anaerolineae bacterium | reverse complement strand
TGTTGCCCATGGCGCTTTTATTTGTCGTAGTAACGGTCATCGGACTGAGCATCTGGCTAACGTTTGCATTCATTCGCCGGAACAAGGGGGAAAATCCTGCTGCTGAGGGGGTTGGGGGTCAGGAGGTACGCCCCTTTACAGCACCCGCGCTTTCTGCTGCACCCGGGAAGGATGTCCTTCAAGTGCGTCTCAATGCGCAGGGATTGTGGGAAGTTTGGATTTATGGTACGCGGTATACCAACCTGGAGGCCGTGCCTGACGTGGCCGTGCGAGATCAGGTCGTTGATGCGGTGCGCATCCTGGCCGGTTTCAGCCGCTCGTATATCCAGAAGCAGCAAAAGCCTGCTGCCCCAAATGCGGAAGTTCAGGCTCCGAAGCCGCTTATCCCTGAATCCGGGAGCATTCCGAAAGTAACTTTACCATCGGCTTCGGGTGTGGAACTGCGGCGGCCAACCGCCCCTCCGGTTTTGATGCCGGAGATCAATTTGGCCAAGGAAATTGGCGATATTGTGGATGAATTGAAGACTCAGTCACCCTCCTTACGTGAGCGTTCCGTCCGTCTGCAAAATGCTCTCGGCGGGGGCGTGGCGTTTGTGGTTGATGGCATGGCCTACGAGTCGGTGGCGGATATTCCTGATATCGAAGTTCAGGCTTTGATCCGTGCGGCGACGAAGGAGTGGGAGCGGCGTTAGGTGGGCTGCTCGACGTTGGATCCGGAGCGGAACGCCAGCGTTCCGCTTTTTCACGCTTTCTTGACCCGGCGTCGATTCACGGTAGAATGCGCGAATAAATAAAAAGGGTATTGTAAAAAATGCAATATCATATTTGGACGATTGGCTGTCAGATGAATGTGGCGGATTCCCAGCGTGTCGCTGCGGGGTTGGAGCGGTTGGGGTATCAACCGGCGGCCCGCGCAGAGGACGCCGACGTGATGGTGTTGAACACCTGTGTGGTGCGGCAGCAGCCCGAGGACAAGGCTGTCGGGCGTCTCAACCAGTTGCGGTCGATCAAGGAACGCCACCCGGAACGCATTCTGGTGCTGATGGGATGCATGGTGGGGGTGAAGGAGCCGATAGCTTTGCAGAAGCGCTTCCCCTGGGTCGATCTTTTCCTGCCCCCCTCTGATCCCACGGCCTTGTGGGGGCTCTTGGCGGAGCACGGGATGTTGGATGAGGCACAGACGCTGGTTGCCGATGCCGAATCGCGCCGCCTGGCGCTGGGGCGCAGTGACCTGATCCTTCCTCCCTCGGCGGAGGGGACTGCGGTGAGTGCTTACCTTCCTGTGGTGCTGGGCTGTTCCCATGCCTGCACCTACTGTGTGATCCCCTATCGCCGCGGTGCGGAGCGCAGCCGCCCGCTATCTGCCGTTCTGGCGGAGGCGCAGCAACTGACCGCGCAGGGGGTGAAGGAGATCACGCTGCTGGGGCAGATCGTGGATCGCTATGGCTATGACCTGCCGGAGTTCGCAGGAGCGCCGGAGTCCCCGTTGGTGACGCTGCTGAAAGAGATGCACGCGATCCCCGGCCTTGAGCGCATTCGTTTCCTGACCAGCCACCCGCAGTGGATGAAGGATGATCTGCTGAAGGCGGTGGCGGATCTTCCCAAGGTCTGTGAGCACATCGAGGTCCCCGTGCAGGCAGGGGATGACGAAGTCCTGGCGCGGATGCGACGCGGTTACACCGTCGCCGATTACACACGGCTGGTCGGGCGCATTCGCGAGGTGATCCCCGGCGTTTCCATTGCCACCGACATCATCGTCGGGTTCCCGGGGGAGACCGAGGAACAGTTCCAGCATACGTATGAGCTTTTGGGCACGCTGCGGCTGGACAAAGCGCACATCGCCCGCTACTCCTCGCGCCCGCTGACGGTGGCAACCCGCAGCTTCAAGGATTTGCTCTCTCGTGAGGAGAAGGAACGCCGCCGCCACGCCCTGGATGCGCTGCAATCGCAGATCCTCGATGAGCTCAATGCCCGCTATTTGGGTGAGACCGTCGAGATCCTGGTCGAGGGGCAGCAGAAGGGGCGTTGGTATGGGCGGAGTCGCACCGACCGCCTGGTCTTCTTCGAGGCCCCCGGTGAGTGGCTGGGGAAGCTGGCGCGGGTGAAGATCGACTGGACGGGGCCGTGGTCTCTGATTGGGACGGTATAGATGCTAAACCTCACCCCCCGGCCCCCTCTCCAATCCTTGGAGAGGGGGAGGTAGGAGGTGAGGTTGAAACTCAATTAAGGATAGGGAACCTTCATGGCAAACATTGGCATTATTGGCGCGGGTGTGGCCGGTCTTACTGCTGCATATGATCTGATCCGCGCGGGGCATCAGGTCACGCTCTACGAGGCCCGCCCTTACGTGGGCGGATTGGCTGCCGGGTTCAAGGATGAGCGTTGGGAGTGGTCGCTGGAGCACTTCTACCACCATATTTTCGCCAGCGACAAGGCGATCATCACGCTGGTCGAGGAACTGGGGATCGGTGATACGCTCCTTTTTCCCACCCCGGTGACGTCCACCTATAAGAATGGAAAACTCTATCCCATCAGCAAGCCGCTGTTCGGCCCCTGGCT
The DNA here is from genome assembly GCA_034004765.1 of Anaerolineae bacterium. Lineage (GTDB taxonomy): Bacteria > Chloroflexota > Anaerolineae > B4-G1 > SLSP01 > JAVEWB01. Next base: position 2,294 of record JAVEWB010000198.1, on the reverse strand, counting down.
GGAGAAGCTGCCGCTGGGCAAACAGCTTGCGAGCTTCAGTTCCCTTATCGCGACCGGGCTGGGTGTCCTTGCCTTCAGTCCCATCCCCTTCTTCGACCGGCTGCGCGTCGGGCTGGTTTCGGCATACCTCAGGTACAGCCCGCACTGGGAGCCTTTGGAGCGGGTGACGGCGCACGACTGGCTCTCGCGGGCGGTGGGCCCCCGGGCTTACGAGGCGTTCTGGCAGCCGCTGTTGGAGGGCAAATTCGGCGATTATTACCAGCAGGTGAACATGGCCTGGTTCTGGGCCCGGCTTGCCGCGCGCACGCCCAATTTGGGCTACTTCGTGGGCGGATTCCAGGCGTTCCTCGATGCGCTGGCCGACAAGGTCCGCGCGCAGGGCGGCCAGATTTTGCTGGAGCATCACGTCCGGGGTGTTTATCCCGAATCCGATGGCCGCATCCGGCTGGAACTGCGGGACGGCGATCAACTCCACGACTGCGTGTTGGCGACCTGCTCTCCGGCGATGCTCAAGGAGCGGACCCCGGCGCTGCCGGCCTCCTACGCCGCCGGGCTGGACGATCTCAAGTCGATGGGCGCGGTGGTCATGGTGCTGGCGGTCAAGCAGCAGGTCAGCGACGGGCACTACTGGATCAACATCCCCAAGCGGGAGGGTTTCCCCTTCCTGGCCTTTGTGGAGCACACCAACTACATGGATAAGCAGCACTACGGCGGTGACACGATCGTCTACTGCGGGGATTATCTGCCTGCGGATCACCCGTATTTCGCCATGGAGCCGGAAGATCTCCTTGAGGTTTACCTGCCGGGGATCCAGCGGCTCAACCCAGCGTTCGACCGCAGTTGGATCCGGGCTTCCTGGAAGTTCACCGAGGCGTACGCGCAGCCGGTGCCGCTGCTGGACCATTCGCAGGTCATCCCGCCGCTGGAGACGCCGATTCCCAATCTGTACATGGCGAATATGAGCCAGGTCTACCCGTGGGATCGCGGCACGAACTACGCGGTGGAGATCGGCCGGCGAGCGGCAGAAACGATGCAAAAATCGTGTGGTCGGTGATAAGAACTCTGATGTGGTGTCAGGGGAAAGACTAAAAACCTTTTCTCTTGCCACATGCTTGAAAATATGACGCTATTTGAGCCGGGATTCTCTGTCCCGGTTCAACTTTTATCGTCTGCTCTTGCCGGCGATAAGACAGTTGATACTTGAGTTACTGCCCCGAGCTTTATACCTAATTTTATGAATGTACTACACCTGGTTCCCCTACAGTGCCCACATCCGCTACGACTATAGCCGTATCTCTCTGAAAAGGAGACCTATGGCACTTCGGTAAGGTTATCTTTTGATTTGACACGTCGCTCGCTTGCTACCTCTGCAGAAAGTCTGAGGCGGTCTGCAAGAGCGTTTTATGTGGACAATTCCTGAAATCTGAGTATAGATAGCGGTGTGGGCTTCAGTGCAAAACAGCTTCACCTCACGGAGGACAGACGTATGGGTGACTTATTCTTAGGCCTCGATGTTTCCACGACCGGCGCGAAGGCGCTGCTGATTGATGCTTCCGGCGGGGTGGTGAGCAGCGCGACGACACCGCTCCCTCTCTCTACACCGCACCCGCTGTGGTCGGAGCAGGACCCGCACGACTGGTGGGCCGGCATCGCTGCAAGCATCCGCCGGGCGCTGGCGCAGGCCGGTGTGCCCGGCAGCGCGGTCAAAGCGGTCGGCCTCACCGGACAGATGCACGGCCTCACGCTGCTGGACGGCTCCGGCAAGGTGCTGCGTCCGGCGATCCTGTGGAACGATCAGCGCACGGGCGCGCAGTGTGACGAGATCCGCGTGCGCCTCGGCAAAGAGCGCTTCATCCAGATCACGGGCAACGACGCGCTGACCGGTTTCACCGCGCCCAAGATCCTCTGGGTGCGAGAGCACGAGCCGGAGATTTACGCCCGGGCGGCCCACGTCTTGCTCCCCAAAGATTACGTGCGCTATCGGTTGACCGGCGAGTACGCCACCGACAAGGCCGGGGCTGCCGGGACGGTGCTCTTCGACGTGCGCGCGCGTGACTGGTCGCCGGAGGTGCTGGCCGCGTTGGACATTCCGGCCGCGTGGCTGCCCAAGACGCACGAAGGCCCGGAGGTCACGGGCGTCGTAGCGGGTGAGGGGGCGGAGGCGACTGGCCTGATGGTCGGCACGCCCGTCGTGGCGGGCGGCGGCGATCAGGCGGCGGGCGCGGTGGGCGTCGGTGCCGTCGAACCGGGCATCGTCAGCCTCGTGTTAGGCACGTCGGGCGTCGTCTTCGCGA
>JAVEWB010000197.1:0-4863 GCA_034004765.1 Anaerolineae bacterium | reverse complement strand
CCCTGATTGAAAGCCGTGGCAACCGCCTGCATCATCTCTAACTGCTGCGGGCGTGGCTCATACGTATCGAAAATCTCGGAAAGGGCGCCCCCCTCCGCGAACAGGTCAGTGAGTTCCTCGAGGTCCAGAAGCACGGGGACCTTACGCGGCTCCAGGGGCTCCAGGCTGACCTCGGGCATGAACAGCGGGCCGGCAGCATCCCCACCCCGACGAGCCGCGATCTGCGCGCCGATGCCCCCCTGAAATCCCTGACGGGCACGGTTCCGCAGCGCTTCCTCGAAGAAAAACCGCGCGCCCCAATCCAGCCGGCTCCCCAGGTCATAGATCTCCTGAAGGGTGGCTTTGGGCAGTTGAATAGCCCGCTGCAAGAGTTCGAGAAAGAGCGCCTGCGCCATCCGTGAGTCATCTAACGCACGGTGCGTCTGAGGCTGCAGATCGATGTTCAGCTCATGGACCAGGTTCTCCAGGCTGTAGCGGCTGGCATGTGGCACCAGAATGCTGGCCAGTTCGAAGGTATCGATGGCGGCACTGCCCACCAGGGCATTGTGCTGGCGCAGAAAGGCGAGGTCGAAGCCTATATTGTGGCCGATGACCGGATCATGGCCCACGAACTCCACCAGCTTCCGCACGGCCAGGCGCGCCGGCGGAGCACCGGAGACATCGGCATCGGTGATTCCCGTCAGTTCGGTGATGAAATGGGGTACCGCGCGCCCCGGATTCACGAAGGTAGAAAAGGACTCGATTTCCCGTGAATCCTCAAAACGCAGCGCCCCTATTTCGATAATGGCATCCCGATTCGAATCAAGCCCGGTGGTCTCCAGGTCTAAAGCGATGTAGCTCTTTGGCATAAGCTCCTTTCGCGCGAAGCTGGAACGATTATACACCGGAACAACAGAACGGGAAGAAGAAAAAAAGGGAAGGCGAGCCTGTTAGTCTACCAACAGACTCGCCTTCAAGAGAGTCAATTTACTGTGCGGCCAGGATGGCCGCGGTCCCAGCCTTACCCGCTACCTAAGCGGCCTCTGCCACCTCAGCCGCCGTTTCTGCTTCTGCCGTCGCCGGAGGATCTGCCTTGGGCGGCTCCAGCGCATGCTCCAGGACCTGCTGCACATCCTCGACCAGGATCAATTCCATCTCGTCGCGCACAACCTCAGGGATCTCCTCGATGTCGATCTCATTGAGCTTGGGCAGCAAGATCTTCTTCAACCCGGCGCGATGCGCGGCCAGCACCTTCAGCTTCAGGCCGCCAATCGGCAGGACCTGCCCTTGCAGCGTGATCTCCCCCGTCATTGCCACGTCCGAATGGACCGGGCGATTGGAGAGCAGCGACACCAGCGCCGTCACCAGCGTGACCCCGGCCGAGGGGCCATCTTTCGGCACAGCCCCCGACGGCACGTGCAGGTGCAGCTTACCCTTACAGGCATCCTTTTCCAGCCCCAATTCCTCGGTATGCGCTTCGACGTAGCTCAGAGCAATACGCGCCGACTCCTGCATCACCTCACCTAACTTACCGGTCAAGATCAGTGAACCCTCCGCACCGGGCATCTTCGCCGCCTCCACGAAGAGCACCTCCCCGCCGGTCGGCGTCCAGGCCAGGCCGGTCGCCACACCGGGGCGCTCCGTGCGCAGCGCCGCCTCGAAGTGATAGCGCGGCTTGCCCAGGAACTCTTTTACCTTTTCCGCATCGACCGCCACCGGACCATCCGAGCTTCCTTCCGCAACGTGAGTCGCGACCTTACGGCAGGCCTTGCCGATCTGCTGCTCTAACTGCCGCACGCCGGCCTCGCGCGTGTAGTCTCGGATGATCTTCCGGATGCCATCTTCCGGGAAAGTAATCTCCTCCGCCTTCAAGCCGTTCACCTTGAGCTGGCGCGGGACCAGGTAGTTCTGCGCGATGTGCACTTTGTCGTACTCGGTATAGCCGTCGAGCTCGATCACCTCCATACGATCCAGCAGCGGTGCAGGGATCGTCGAGGTCGTGTTGGCCGTGCAGATGAACAGCACCTGGCTCAAATCGAAATCGACGTCCAGATAATGATCGTGGAACGCATGGTTTTGCTGCGGGTCGAGGACCTCCAACAGCGCCGACGAAGGATCACCCCGCCAGTCTGCCCCGATCTTGTCCACCTCATCCAACATGAAAACCGGATTCTTCACACCGGCCCGTTTGATCGACTGCATGATGCGGCCGGGCATGGCCCCGATGTAGGTGCGGCGGTGGCCGCGGATCTCTGCCTCATCGTGCATACCCCCCAGGCTCATCCGGGTGAAATGGCGATCCAGCGCCCGAGCAATGGACTGCCCCAGTGACGTCTTTCCCACACCCGGCGGCCCGATGAAAGCCAGGATGGCTCCCAGGCCCTCGTTCGCGCGCCCCTGGATATCCTTACTGTGATCCTCCTCGACGGCTTCTCCGGCTTCCTTCTCCCGATCCATACGCAGCTTGCGCACGGCCAGGAACTCCAGGATGCGCTCCTTGATGTCTTCGAGGTCATAGTGATCCTCATCCAGAACCACGCGAGCATTGGAAATATCCAGCCGATCGTCCGTCGCAGCCTGCCAGGGCAGCGCGACGAGCCAGTCCAGATAGGTCTTGATCACCCAGTACTCGGCAGCCTGCGGGGGCATCTTCTCCAGGCGTTTGAGCTCACGCAGCGCCTCATCCTTGGCCTCCTCGGTCATGCCGGCCGCCTCGATCTTCTTGCGGTACTCCTCGGCATCTCGGACGCTGTCATCCCCCTCCCCCAGCTCCTCGCGGATGGCTTCCATCTGCTGGCGGAGGTAATACTCGCGCTGAGATTTCTCGATCTCCTCTTTGGCCTTCTCCTGAATCTGCTGTCCGATCTGACGCACCTCAAGCTCATGCGCCAGGATCTTGACCAGCTCCTCCATCTTCTCGGAGACCCGATCGATCTCCAGGAGCCGCTGCGAGGGCACCATCCCCACCCGCAGGTTCGAGGCCAGCAAGTAGACCAGCAAGCGCGAGTCCTGAAGCTGCTGGATGAAGTGCGCCGCTTCGTCGGGGAACTGCGGGATGAGCTGTGCCAGCTCCGTCGCCACATCGACCAGCTTGCGCCGTAGCGCCTCTTCCAACACCGAATTATCGACGATATCCGGTGTCAGATCGATCCGCGCCATCAGATAAGGGTCTTCTCGCGTCCATCCGGCAACCCGGAAGCGCTCCAACCCCTGGATGAAGACCGTCAAGGTCCCATCTTCACCGTGCATGACGCGATGAATGATCGCGACCGTCCCGGTCTGGAAAACCTCCTGCGGGCCGGGGATTTCAATCGAAGGATCCTGCATGGAGACCAGGCCCACCAGGCGGCTCCCTTTCTCCACATCCTCAATCAGCTTGACCGAACGCGGGATCCCCACGGCCAATGGCATCACGATAAAAGGAAATGCCACAGTATTCCGCAGCGGAAGAACCGGTAGTTCTTCCGGCAGATTACGTAACAGATCATCAACGTTCTGGTCCTGCATATTAAACCAGGGCAGCATGTATTCTAACCTCCCAATTTGCCACATAGGGACCCGGGGTTCAAAATCCGGTTCCTTGGCTACTAAGATAGCATTATAACACTAAGAGATTAGAAATGCATAAGAGCGAGGGAGGAGTTAGAAATTGGGAGTTAGGAATTAGGAAGGCTGAGCCTGTCGAAGCCAACAAACGCGCCGCTTCATGTATAATGGGCCTGTGGATACAGCCGCAAGCTAAAGGAGCACGCATGTTCGTTGATACACACGCCCACCTGCAAAGCAGTTGCTACGCCGATGATCTCGACGTTATCCTGAACCGCGCCGCCCAGGCAGGAGTCAGCGCCTGCATCGTGATCGGGACCGACCTGGAGAGCAGCCGGGCCGCCGTGGCCCTGGCAGAAGCCTCGGCGGACGGCCCCTGCGCGCTCTACGCCGCCGTGGGCATCCATCCCACCGACACGGACACCCTGACCGCCGGCGTCCTGGCAGACCTCGAAACCCTGGCCCGCCATCCCCGCGTGGTCGCCATCGGGGAGATCGGCTTAGACTACTACTGGCCCCAGATGACGGACCGCGACTGGCCCTGCGCCGGCCCGGAACAGCAGCGCCGCGCCTTCCGGACCCAGTTGGAGCTGGCCGCCGCGCTTGGTCTGCCGGTGATCATCCACGACCGGGATGCCCACGCGGACACGCTGGAGCTCCTGGCCGCGTGGGTCCATGGCCACCCGGGCTGCACCGGCGTGCTGCACGCCTACGCCGGCGGACTCGACCACCTGCCCGCCGTGTTAGACCTGGGGTTCTCCATCGGCATGGACGGCCCGGTGACCTTCCCCAAGGCGACCGGGCTGCGCGCCGTCGCCCGGGAGGTCCCGCTGGACCGGCTGCTGCTGGAGACCGACTGCCCCTACCTGACGCCGATCCCCTACCGCGGGCGGCGCAATGAGCCCGCCTACCTGCCATACGTCGCTCAGACCATCGCCGAGACGCGGGGGATAGAGATCACGGAGCTTGCCGAGGTCACCACGCAGAATGCGCAGCGCATCTTCAAACTATAGCCTGCCGACCACGAATAAGACACGAATACACGAATGGCCACAGGACAACGCTATGCGCTCTGAGAACACCGCTGTAGGGGCGGCTCCGGAACGGATCCCTGCCCCGAAATGCCAACCACGAATGGGACCGGCTCCCCCGTAGCCGCGGTATCCTACCGCGGCTGGGATCGCGGGCTTCCAGCCCGCATCCGACGACCCCGAAATGCCGACCACGAATAAGACACGAATACACGAATGGTTTCAAGACGGCGCTCTGCACCCTGAGTACGCTATTGTAGGGGCGGCCCTCTGTCCCTGCCCCGAAATGCCAACCACGAATGGGACC
>JAVEWB010000196.1:0-4885 GCA_034004765.1 Anaerolineae bacterium | reverse complement strand
GGCAGTACTCAACCCTGTAGCGGATTTCCGCGGCAGTGCGGAATATCGTCGGGAGATGGCAAAAGTGCTTTCCCGTCGCGCGCTCCTGGATGCCTGGGACCGGGCGAGGAAGAGTAAGGAATAGCGATCGGAGATCTATGGACGAACAAACAACACCGAATTACAAGCCGCTCGGCTGGTCTTATGGCGGGCAGGCTGTCATCGAGGGCGTGCTGATGCGCGGGGCGCACATGTCCGCTATCGCGGTGCGCCGCACCGGCGGCCTGCACGCGATCTTCACGCAGGCAGAGCCGGTCAGCGGGCTCTACAGCGGCCCTCTCAGCAAGATCCCTTTCCTGCGCGGCCTTCCCATGCTCTGGGATTCGCTGGGATTGGGCATGCGGGCGCTTTTTTACTCCGCAGAGATCACGGGAAAATCTGAGGACCCCACGTTCAGTATGGAAGGGGGCACCGGCATCGCAACCGGCGCGTTCTCCATGCTGCTCGGCGTGGGACTTTTCATGCTGGGCCCCTCCTGGCTGGCCGGCATGCTGGTTCATGGCAATGACCTGCTTTTCAATATCGTGGAGGGTCTCATCCGGCTGACTGTCCTGATTGCCTACATGGTCGGTGTGGGACAGATGGAGGAGATCCGTCGGGTTTTTGCTTATCATGGGGCGGAGCACAAGACGATCAATGCCTATGAGGACGGCGCGCCGCTCACCGTGGAGGGCGTGCGGCCCTATTCGACGGCACACCCACGCTGCGGCACCGCCTTTTTGCTTTTGGTGGTGCTGGTCTCCATCCTGGTCTTTGCGCCGTTGGGGAAGCCGGCGCTCCTTTTGCGGCTGCTCTCACGGGTTTTATTGCTGCCGGTGATCACCGGGATCGCCTACGAGATCCTGCGCTTTACCGGACGCCATGCCGATAACCCTTTGATTCAGCTTCTCATCAAGCCCAATCTGGCGCTGCAGCGGCTGACGACGCGCGAACCTGACGACTCCATGCTTGAAGTCTCCATCGCTGCACTGCGCGCTGTTCTGGACGGCGAGCAGCGCCTGGCTCCCTGACGTTTGACGTTTGACAATGACCGCACGCCGGATGCTTACCTCCCGGTGTGCGTTTTTTTATTATTGCAGCCCCTCTTCCGCCTGTTTGAGCATGGCATCCACCGGCGTCAGCAGTTCGGGCGGGATCGCCACCTCGACCGGCACCTCTGTGTCCAGGTGGTAGGTGAAGGAGATCGGTACCTGCATCTTCACCGGCACATCGATCGTGAGCTGGATAGGAATGCGCGCTTTGATGGGGACGGCGATGGCCTGCGGTCCGAGCAGCGGGATATTGATTGATGTCTCCACCACCGTGGAGAGCGGATAGACGGTGTTGATGGGTACCTGGAAACTCTGATCGAGAGGTAGCGTGGTGGAGAAGGGCAGTTCTTGATTGATTTGGACGACGGCGACAATGGGCTCGCCGGCCAGCGTCTCCAGCCCGGCGCGTGCTTGCGCGACCGCTCCTGCCGCCTGTTCCCGCACCTGATTCAGCGTGTAGAAGGTGAAGGCATGCAGGGCCAGGGAGGCCAGCACCAGGACACCGAAAAGCAGCAGCCAGCGATCCTGCGCCGTATCCTTTTTCGATTCCGGTTTTTCACTCCCACTTGATTCCGGTTCTTCATTGAGGGTTGGTTCCAGTTCTTCACTCATGGATCAGTTCCTTTCTGTGGAAAAACGAATGCCCGCTCCTAAAGGTTTTCTTGGACCTTTAGGAGTTTATATTTTCCCATAATTCCCGGCTCCCGCCACAGCAGCGCATCGATCTGCACGGCTGCGGCTCCGACGGCGAGGCAGGCTTCGACTTCCTCCGCCGTCGCAATCCCGCCACAGGCAATTACCGGCACGGACAGCCGTGGTACCCAGGTATGCAGCCGGTGCAGCAGCAGGGGGAAGAGCGCGCGTCCGTAGAGCCGACCGCTCAAGCAGTGGATCTCCTCCGCTGCCTCTGTGGGGAGAGGAATTGCGGCACGCGGTGGCGCGGTCAGCGTCAGGGCGTCTGTCCCTGCCTGGATGGCCGCCGACGCCAGACGTTCGACGCCCTCGAAGGGCAGGCGTGTGATGAGCGGCAGTTCGCTGGTGCTGTGTGCGGCTGCGATCAGGTTGGCAGCACTTTCGGCGGAGGTCCCGTCGTCCAGTCCTAACTCGATTCCTGCGGCTCCTTGCGTTGTAGAGATCTGCGTGCAGCTCTCCGCTACCTCGGCGGGCGTCGTGGCGATCAGGTGCACGATGACGGGCAGCGGCTGCCGCGCCCAGGCGGCGCTGTAGTGCCGCAGCACCCGCTTCAGCCCGGGATTGGGCAGCCCGGTGTGCACGACGAAGGTGTCCCCGTGCACGGCGATCCGCGGAGCCCGGGCGGCGGTGCGCGGGCGCAGGCTCACCGGATTCGTGACCAGTGCGCCTAAGGCCTCGTCATCGATCAGGTCGCGATAGCACTCCCCATACCCAAAAACACCGGCGGCAGGCATGAGCGGGCTGGAGATGGGTAGTCCGGTTTTGTGGTGCGGTGCTAATTCGATCCAGGTCATGAGTATTAGCCCTCCCGCAGTGTGAGCAGATCGAAGACCGGGCCTTCGGTACAGGCGTGGCGTTCGCCCTGTCGCGTCTCGATCCGGCAGATCTCGCACGCGCCGACGCCGCAGGGCATGGGCACCTGTACCAATGCCTGTGCGAAGCGCGGCGCAGGGTGCAGGCGTGCTGCTTCCACCTTCTCGGCCAGCGCTGGGTAACGTTCGCGGGGGCAGGAGAGGCAGACCCGCTCCGCCCATTGCAGCAGGCTCGGGAGGGGGCTGCTCTCGTCTTCCAGCGTGCCTGCGTGCCCGCCGGAGCCGTCGTGCGTGAGCAGGTGCAGCTCCACCGTCGTCGGGAAGCGTCCGGCGGGAGGGAGCAGTGCGCGGGTGGGGGCCTCGACGAGCAGGCTGACCGTGGGAGCGGCCTGCAGGAGTGGGAGGAGCGGTGGGAGGTGGGCCGCGTCGGCGACCAGCAGCAGCCGCGCTGCGTCCGCGATGTCGAAGCCGTGTCCCAGCGGGCCGATCATATCGACCGGCGTGCCCGGCAGCAGCCGGGTTGCGGGATGTCCTGGGGCAACCAACACCGCGAAGCTGCCTTCCTCAAACGTGGCAGGAAAGAGTACCTCGCGCAGCGGCCCCCCCAGGTCTGCCAGCATGAAGCGCCCGGCGGTGGGAGGGCTGGGTAACTCGAAGCGCACGCTCCAGAAAGGCGGGGCGGGATGGGCTTCACGAAAGAGCGCCTGCTGTCGTTTGATCATAGCGGCCACTCCCTTATGGCCTTAGTGCTGTTTAGATCATATGAATGGCTTTGCCGAAGACGCCGTGTGCGGCCTCCATGATGGCCTCGTTCAGGGTCGGATGCGCGTGGACGGTCTGTGCGACGGCCTCCGGCGAGAGGCCTGCCTCGTGGGCCAGCACCAGTTCCGGCAGGAGTTCGGTCGCTTCCGGGCCGACGATCACGGCACCCAGCAGCTTGTGGCTTTCCTCTTCCGCGACGATCTTGACGAACCCCTGGTTTTCTCCTAACCCCAAGGCTTTGCCATTGGGCAGGAAGGGGAATTTGCCGACGCGCACGGTCAGCCCCTGCGCCCGGGCTTTGGCTTCGGTCAGCCCGAAGGAGGCTACCTGCGGCGTCGTGTAGGTGCCGTGTGGAATGAAGGTGCAGTCGAACGGCGGCCGCTCGATCCCGGCGATCGTCTCCACGACAGCGATCCCCTGTGCCGAGGCCACGTGAGCCAACGGCAGCGTGCCGTTGCAGTCCCCGATGGCGTAGAGGCCGGGGAGGCTGGTGCGTAGATACCCGTCTACGGCGACCCATCCGCCCTTCTCCTGGCGGACACCGAGTTCCTCCAATCCCAACCCCTGCGGCGCGGCGCAGAAGCCCACCGCGACTAATGCTACCTCGGCCTCCAATACCTGCTCGCCTTTGTCGCTGATAACGGCGACCCGGACACCTGACTCACTCTTGGTGATCTGGGTGACGCGGGTGGCGGTATGGACGCGGATCTTCTGCCGCCGGAGCGCTCGTTCCAGCTCTGTGGCAGCTTCCTCGTCCTCGGCGGGCAGGATCTGCGGCTGCATTTCCACGACCTGCACCTCCGCGCCGTAGCTGGCCCAGATGGTGCCGATCTCCAATCCGATCGGCCCACCCCCGATGATGATCGCGGAGGTGGGGAGTGTGCGGCGCTCGATGGCGTGGCGGGCGGTCAGGACGTGGTCCCCATCCGGTGTCATCCCCGGCGGGACGCAGGGGCGACCGCCGGTCGCCAAGAGGGTGGCCTTTGCGGTGAGCGTGCGAGTGCCACCCTCATTGAGGGCTACGTCCAGCGTGGTGGGGGCGGTAAGTCTGCCGCTGCCCCAGAGGATCTCGACGCCGTTTTTCTCGAGTAGTGTTTGGATACCTTTGATCAGTCGTGCCGCGACTTTCTTGCTGCGATCGGCAGCGGCACCATAGTCCAGCGTGACCCCTTCCACGGAGAAGCCGAACTCTTTGCCGTTTCCCAACAGGCGTGCGACCTCGGCATTGCGCAGGAGCGCTTTGGTGGGGATGCAGCCCCAATTGAGGCAGACCCCGCCCAGATACTCGCGCTCGACCAGCGCGACCTTCATGCCTAATTGTGCGGCGCGGATGGCGGCAACGTAGCCTCCTGGCCCTCCCCCTAAAATAGAAAGATCATAAGTTTCTTCTGTCATGGTAAGCCTCCTTGTTTTATCTGCCGGATTCCATCCGGCGTGGTTAGATAAAATTTGCTGAAGAGCCTCACCCCGGGGAGGGGGTGAGGCTCTTATCGTTATCGCCGGACGGGCTCCGGTTTTCCCAAATGCTTTTCCACTAACTGCATCACC
>JAVEWB010000195.1:2007-4894 GCA_034004765.1 Anaerolineae bacterium | reverse complement strand
CCGTTCGCTGGTCACGGCGTTGAACTCGACCGTGGAGAAGCTCGAAACGCCCTCACTGGTCACGCCGCTGATCGTGATCCACGAGTATAAAAGGATGCTTCCCATTTCGACATCGCGGATAGTCTTTAGGGGATATCCTTTGACGATATGTCCGTTGTCCGTGCGCTCCAACACATAGATTGTGTTGTTCATCTCACAGACCAATTTTTCGGTCGTTTTGTGTCGAAATCCATGGAGGGGAGGTGCGAGCACGGTATAGGGAAAGGGCTGAGTGCTCTCGGCGAGTGTCTTGAAGAAACTCCTGTACGCCTCGGGAACCATCTCGTAGGACTCGATGACTTTGGTCCACGACAGCATCGTCTGCTTGGCCCCGGTCAGCAGCGGCGGTTTGGTATTTGCATCTGGTGTTTTTGTCGTCATTTGTCCATTTTGATGGGTCGTACTCGACTGGATTTCTTTTGTGAGTACGTCTATAGCATACTCCCTGAGGTGAAAAAATGCAACCTTACCCTCAGTGCCAGAAAAGGGTTTCCGGCAGTTTCGGTGCAGTTCCGTCGCGATCCAGGACCCTTTTCCTTCTACCTTAACACGCTCTTGTTATTTATCTGTAATTAAACTTTCTATACAAATTTCTATTTTCGAGTATACTGGTACTGAGTAAGGGAATACCTTGTTGCAAATGTTGGTGATAAGGTATAATAGTTCTAGAGCTTGAAGAAAGGAGTGTCCTATGACCCATAGATCCTTTGCCTGGTTTGTAATCTTACTCCTGGTTGCGATGCTGTTGCTGGGGGCCTGTAATCGGGCCGCTGCGCCGGATGTTACCGAGATGGATGGTCTGATGAGCGAGGAGGCTGCCTCCAATGCGGAGTCGGCTGTGCCGACCCCCATGCTGACAGAAGTCCCCACCGAGGAAGTAACGGAGGAACCCACTGAGGTTGTGACTGAAGAACCTACCGTTGAACCTACGGTCGAACCCACTGTAGAACCCACGGTTGAGCCTACCGTCGAGCCTACGGTTGAACCCACCGTTGAGGCCACGGTTGCAGCGACGCCGGTTGTAACTACGGGGGGTGGACAGACCCACGTGGTTCAGCGAGGGGAGAACCTCTTCCGCATCGCGTTGCGCTATGGCGTGACGGTAGAAGCTCTGGCACAGGCCAACGGTATTACCAATCCGGCTTTCATTTATGCCGGGCAGCGCCTGACGATTCCGGGGGGCGGGGTGCCGACGACGCCTCCTACGACGCCACCGACAGGCGGAGGTATTCATACCGTTCAAGCGGGGGAAAACCTTTTCCGGATTGCGCTGAAGTACAATCTGGATTACTATTCTCTGGCCCGCTTCAACAACATCACCAATCCGGCCATGATCTATGTAGGTCAGCAGCTTCGCATCCCTCAGCGCTGAGGAAGTAGGCATAGGACCCATTTTGTGGGACAGATCACCAGCATAAGTAATGAGCGTGTGCGGCGGGCGCAGGCGCTTTTGCGCAGCGCCCGCCGTCGTATGCGGGAGGGATTGATCGTCCTCGAGGGTCTGCGCCTGGTGCGCGAAGCCTGGATGGCAGGCAGCCCGATTGCGGAACTCTTCTTCACCGCTGAGTTCGCGGCGGAAGCACGCGGAGCAGCGTTGGTCAAGGGGATCGATCAGGCCGGCGCTTCGCTGTGGGAGGTGACGCCTCAGATACTGGCTGCCCTTTCGGATACGGAGACGCCGCAGGGAGTCGTAGCGGTCGTGTCTGTCCCCACACCTGTGGAAGCGCCGTCCGGAGGCTTGATCTTGATCCCGGATCAAGTGCGTGATCCCGGGAATTTGGGAACGATTTTGCGCGCGGCATGGGCAGCAGGGGTGTGGAAGGTTCTACTTCCTCCCGGCACCGTGGATCCTTTGATCCCGAAGGTGCTGCGTGCAGCCATGGGCGCGCATTTCTATCTGCCGATTCACCGCCTTTCCTGGGAGGAAATTAGCCATGAGCTGATAGGCCACACGGTCTGGCTCGCCGAGGCTGGCCAGGGGACTTCTTACGATGCAGTGGATTGGTCGGGGCCGGTGGCGTTGATTGTAGGGGGAGAGGCTGACGGGGCAGGGGCGGAGGCCCGTGCTCTGGCAGCAGGACATCATGTTTGCATTCCTATGGCCTCGGGAGTGGAATCCCTGAATGCTGCTGTTGCGACGGCGGTGCTGCTTTTTGAAGCGGCACGGCAGCGCCGGGAATAGGACGAGACTTGCAAACGACCCTAAGGGTTTTCAAAACCCTTAGGGTCGTTTATTCTCTCCCGCACAGTTTGCAGAATTTCGGCATGGTCAAAGGCCAGCGATGGCAGGGCCGTAAGCGGCCACCAGGCAGCCTGCGCTGCATCATCGCCTGCGCGTGCCGCAGGCAGCGACTGATCCACCCAGGCCCAGAAGACTACAGAAACGGTCCATCCCCGTGGATCGCGTCCGGGGTTACCGAACGCGGCCAACTGGTTTAGTGATCGTGGGCGCAGCGAAGTTTCCTCTTCCAGTTCACGACGCGCTGCTGTCTCCAACGGCTCCTCATACTCGACGAATCCTCCCGGCAGCGCCCACTGTCCTTTGAAGGGCGGGTGGCCGCGTTGAATCAGCAGGACCTCCGGGGTTTGCGCACCCGCTCTCAGGAGCACAATGTCGGTTGTGAGCGCCGGGTGTGGATAGGCGTAGGTGTAAGGCATGGCTACGCTCCGTCAACCAACTGTTCGAAGCGGTCGATGTCGTCGCTGACGGTCCGCAGGCTATCGCGCCAGAAGTCCGGGCTGCGGAGATCGAAGCCGAATGCCGCGGCCAGGTCCGCGGCACTGGCCATTCCGGTGTTGCTGAGCAGCGTGTCGTAGCTGCGTTTGAAGGCTTCGGGATCATCCCGGT
>JAVEWB010000195.1:0-1907 GCA_034004765.1 Anaerolineae bacterium | reverse complement strand
TCGCGCCAGAAGTCCGGGCTGCGGAGATCGAAGCCGAATGCCGCGGCCAGGTCCGCGGCACTGGCCATTCCGGTGTTGCTGAGCAGCGTGTCGTAGCTGCGTTTGAAGGCTTCGGGATCATCCCGGTAGCGAGCGTAGAGGCCCAGGCTGAAGAGCTGCCCGAACATGTAAGGGAAGTTGTAGAAGGTGGAATCGTAGTAGTGAGGTTTCACGGCCCACATGTAGGGGTGCAGCAAGTCACCATCCAATCCGTCGGCGTAGGTATCACGCTGTGCCTGGAGCATGATCTCGCTGAATTCTTCGGCGGAAAGCTCTTGATCCTGCCGTTTCTCAAAGAGCTGGCTTTCGAAGATGAAGCGGCTGGTGATGTCCACGACGACTTGCAGCGTGTCCTGGAGAGAGGCCTCGATGATGGCGAGCTGTTCCAGGCGGTCGGCGTGGGCCAGCGCGGCCTCCCGGACGATGGTCTCACAGAAGGTGCTGGCGGTCTCGGCTAAGGTCATGGGCGTTCGCCGCTGGATGTAGGTGGATGGGGCGCGCCGCAGATTGTGGTAAGCATGACCCAGTTCATGGGCCAGTGTGCCCATGCCGCCGTAGGCGGACTGGTAGTTGGCCAGGATGCGGGATTCGTCATTCCGCAGCCACATACAGAAAGCACCGCCGCGTTTCCCGTCCCGCGGCCCGGCGTCGATCCAGCGTTCCTCGAAAGCGCGCCGTGCCAGATCGGCCAGTGCATCGGAGTAGGTGCCGAACTGCTCGATGATGAAGGCGCGGGCCTCTTCGAAAGACCACTGCTTCTGGCTTTTTCCCACAGGGGCGAAAAGATCGTACCAGGCCAGGCGCGGTACACCTAGTGCCCGTGCTTTGGCCTTGAGGTAGCGGCGGAATTCTGGGAAAGCCTCGCGGGAGGTCTCCATCATGGCCTTCAAGGTCTCCCGGTCGATGGCATTGTAGAAGAGCGCTACATCCAGCGGGCTGTCCCAGCCGCGTTTGCGTGAGAGCGCAAGCATCTCGCCTTTGAGGCTGTTGAGCGAGGCGGCAATGGGGAGTGCGTTGGCTTCCCATGCGGCGATCTCGGCTTCGTAGCCAGCCTGCCGTACTTTGCGATCGGGGTCGAAGGCCAGGTTGCGGATCGCGGTCATTGGGAGTCGTTGCGGGCCTGTTGGCAGCACAACCTCGGTTGTGATCTGTGAGGTGAAGTTGTGATAGAGTTTGGCCCAGGCACTGCCGCCGGTCAGTCTGAGTTCGACGGCCAGCGCTTCTTCTGCTGGGGACATCAGGTGGGTGGCTTCGATGACTGCTCTGTGGAGTGCATGGGCGTGCTCGCGTGCTGGCGCAGAGGCTGCAATGAGCGCTTCCACGTCCTTCAGTGATCCGATCCACGCGGTAAAGCGTGTCTGGAGCTGTGAGAAACGCACCTGCTGCTTCTGGAGCTGGCTGCAGCGGCTCTGCGCGAGCATATCACGCGAGTCGGTCGTGGTGAAGCTGGTGATATAGGAGTCCAGGAGATGGATATGCCTTCCCAGTATGTTGATCTGTTCCAATGCCTGTTCAAAGGTCGCTGCCGTGGACGGTGTGATGGGGAGGGAAGTCTCGCGCAGCATGATGGCTTGTTCGTCGAAGAAGGTGACCAGGCGATCGATGGCCTGAACCATTTCCTGAAAGCTTGCCTCGAATTCCGCAGAGTCAAGTCCCGGGTAGACAACCTGCATATTCCAACGGGGGAGTGTGTCAATCGAAGATTCCATGTGTACCCTCCATATGATCAGGAGAGACGCCTGGTTGGGGCGTCTCCCGTGTCGTGTATTTTTATAGGTGGATGATGTGTGCTGGTCGTAGTAGGAGCGCTCGAAGACCTCAATGATATCCTCGACCCGCACAGTGCGAGGATTGGTCGTAAGTGTGGG
>JAVEWB010000194.1:0-4924 GCA_034004765.1 Anaerolineae bacterium | reverse complement strand
TATCTTGCGAAGCGCTTCCATGTAGGGGCGAATACCCCCGAGGCCTGGGATGACTGGAGCCGCAGGGCCCATGAGCGGTGTGGAGAGGACCGCCTGTGGCGCACCGACTGACAAAGCACGGAGAGGCCTACCCATGAAAAAAGTAAAGATAACCGTTCTGGAAAAACACTTCTACGAAGCCCTCGCCGACGCCTATCTCACGGAAGGGCGTGCTGTGGGCCCCTGCCCGCTGCTCGAAGAGGGGGATACGTTCGTGTTCGAAGGGAATGCCATCATGCCGGAGGGATTCTGCCCCTGGGCCTGGATCGATATTTACCGAGGGGTCAGTGCCCTTGCCGCAGGTGCGACCTATACCCCCTGGAACAACAGAGATGGCTTACAAATCCTCTGCTGCACGGATGGCGTTCGTCCGGTCGTTTTCGCCGTTGAGGCCATCGAAGACTAACCATGTAGTGCATCTGAAGTTGGACGGGGTAAATCGCTAACAACACAATCCGACCGATAGGTATTAATGATCGCAGGAGTTATCGTGTTTCTCAGGGTCAACGCCAGGAAAGGAGGCGGGCATGTCTGAGCAAGCGAAGAAAGAGACCGTAGGAAGAAGAGGGTTCCTCTATACCGTGTTGGGTGGCGCCATTGCGGCGGTTTCCGGCTGGATGGCAGGCTTCTTTCCGAAAGAGGAACCAATCCAGCCGGAGGAGCCAGATCTGAGTGCGGCGGAAACCAGGATTGCCGCACTCGAAGATCTGGTGGCCAGATTGGAAACGGAGCTGGCGCGTGGCGTGCAGCCCATCGCCCAACTGGAAGGTGATATGGGCGAGCGCATTATCTTCAACAAAAGCGAGCTTTCGGTGATCAACCCGGAGGGGGTGCTGCTCAATCTCGTCGCCACGCAGGGGCACGTCGGGATCAGGTTCTACAAGGACTTCGACTTTGGCAACGAAAAGGTGACAGGCCCCTGGCACATGGGCTTTATCGAGGGCGTCGAGGGGTATCAGGGGCTGGCCATCCTCCGGGACTGGCAGTTCACAGCCGCCCTGTGGGACGAGGATGGCAAGCTGCTGGTAGGGAGGCTGCACTCTCATCCCCCTGCGAACGAGCCTGCCGAAGCCAGGTTCCAGGTGCGAGGGGCACTGGATGAGGTCCAGGCCATCGTCCAGGCCAACGCGGAGCAAAGCGCGGATATCTTCCGGGTCACGGACGCAGAAGGCACAGGGCACCTCGCGGTCAACGGCACGGGCGATCTGGTCGTCGGATCCCCGGATGCCCCCAAAGAGGTCGTTTTGTATGACACCGTGGATCAAAGTGCCTATTCCCTGAGCGTGACGAACGGACAGCTATCCCTGACGAAGCTATAGCCGAATATCAGATGACCAACGCCGAAGATGTCATCCGCCTCTACCGCCGCCTTTTGGACGAGGGTATTCAGGTCTGGCTGCTCGGTGGCTGGGGGATCGATGCACTGCTCCGGGAGCAGACCCGCCCGCACAAGGACGTCGACGTGATCATGCAGGTGGACGACGTCGTGCGCCTGCGCGGCCTCCTGGAACGCGACGGCTATCGCCTGAAAGAGCTGTGGTCCGAGAATCGCTGGGACGTGGATGCGCAGGGGATCGCAATCGCCACGGCCTTCGTCCTGCAGGATGCGGAGGGGCGCGAGGTGGACGTGCACGCGATGCGTCTCGATGAGCAGGGCAACGGGAGCCCGGCGTGGGAATCCGAAGGGCTGGTCTTCAAGCGGCAGGACCTCGCCGGCGAGGGGTTGATTGCCGGGGTCGCCGTCCGGTGCATCACCCCCAAAATGCAGGTGGCGTGTCATACAGGCTACGAGCTTCCGGACGCGCATCGGCGTGATTTGGAGCTGCTGCACGAGAAGTTCGGGGGCGCGTTCCCCGACGAATAGGATTTGTACGTGGCATGCGGCAACCCCGAGTGGGGAAAAAGTTCGGAAACCCATTGTGCTATGCACTCCAAAATCTGCTATACTTGGATTACAGGTCAATGATGCACCCTGCGAGGGTCAGGGCGATTGCATCTAAACTGTTTCTCGGCGATTCCGTCACCCTGAACCTGTCTTGAACGAAACGAAAGACCAGCGAAAGGTCTCGGAGATTCTTCGCTGTCGTGGCTTTCTGTGGTGGCGCTCCGTTGAAGCCGCTCAGAATGACGGCCTTGAGATAAGATACAATTGCCCTGCTGCGAGGGTTGAGTGAGTCAGCGTTCGAGTGGAATACAACTTTATGAAGAAACCGAATGACGATTACGAGTTGCAGGAGGACTATGACCTCTCACAACTCCCGATTATGCCAAAGGGTCGTTATGCGCCGGAGCGGCGCATGGGTCGAAATGTGGTCGTGTTAGAGCCGGATTTGGCGCAAGCTTTTCCCTCTGATGAGGCCGTCAATAAGGCCCTGCGACTTGTCTTACAGGCAGCACAGATTCCGACGAAAGCAGGCACATCGTAAACTAACAGACAGCGAATACAGTGCCCACTCCGGTGCACAATTGTGTGTCAGCGGCACAGGGATCTACTGTGTAAGCAGTCCACAACTAAAAAGGGCCCTCACATCCACGCGAGGGCCTATCTCTACCGTCGGAGTCAAGCCATGAGAATCGGTTCGATTGTCATCCGCTGTTACGAGTTCGACAAGATGCTGGCGTTCTGGCAGGAGGCACTCCACTATGTCCCTCGAGAGCCGCCGGAAGAGGGGTGGGTCGTCCTTCGTGACCCTGAGAGCAGGGGGCCCAACCTCTCCTTGGAGCGGATGCCGGAAAGGCGTACCGGGAAGCGGAGCAGGCTGCACCTCGACCTCTACACGACCGATCAGGAGGGCGAAGTGGAGCGGCTGGTCAGGCTCGGGGCGACGCGTTACCCCTGGCGGTATCAGCCGGACGACGATTTCATCGTGCTGGCCGACCCTGATGACAACCTCTTCTGCGTGATTCAGGTCGCGAGCGAGACTTAAAGCACCAAGTCAGACGGAAGCATCACCCACCACCCGGTGCCCGTGCCAGCCAGCGACCGGGCTGAAATGCTCATCCCCATAGCGTTAAGCCAACAACGATAAGAAGGCATCTTGGATCGCACATTCATCAAAGGATTAGACCTCAGCGAGCTGTTCTACAAGGAAGGGGTCAAACCCATCCTGGCAAAACATTTCCCTGATCTCATCTACTCAGCCGCGCTGATCGGGGACGGGTCGGATGTGTTGGGTTTCGACACACCGCAGTCGATGGATCACGATTGGGGACCGAAACTTATGGTGTTTCTAGGGGAGGCCGACTACCAGACCTGGCGCGATAGGATTGACCGAGTGCTGCGCCAGGAGCTTCCCGGTGAAATTCATGGCTACCCTACAAACTTTGGATATCACGAGGATGGCACCACAGTGATGACCGCAATCGACGGCCCTCCCATCCATCATGGCGTGGTGTTCCTCACGGTTCAAGGCTTCTTTGCGTCCCTTCTGAACTTCGACCCTACCGGCAGCATGCGGGCCGTGGATTGGAGCAGCGCCCCGGAACATCGCCTGCTGATGCTCACTTCAGGCCGTGTGTTTCACGACGGCTTGAGCCACCTGGAGCCGCTTCGAGCGAAACTGCACTACTACCCCAACGATGTATGGCTGTACCTGCTGGCAGTCCAATGGCAGCGTATTGCTCAAGAAGAAGCTTTCGTGGGGCGTTGCGGCCAGGTCGGTGACGACTTAGGCTCACGCCTGATCGCCGCACGGTTGGTCCGTGATTTGATGCGTCTCTGCTTCCTGATGGAGCGCCGGTATGCGCCCTATCTCAAGTGGTTCGGAAGTGCATTTGCACACCTCGAGTGCGCCGGTGAGCTTGTCCCCATATTCACGCGTGTGTTGGAGGCAGCTTCATGGGAAGAGCGGCAGGATCACCTGACGGCGGCCTACGAGTTCGTGGCCAGGATGCACAACAAGCTGGACATCACCGAGCCCTTGACGCCAGAGGTCTCCCCATTTTATCGCCGGCCCTTCCTGGTGATTCACGCCGATCGATTCGTTGAGGCCATTCGCGCGAAGATCAAAAGCGAGGAGGTGCTGGCATTACCGGAGCACCTGGGTTCGGTCGACCAATTCATCGATTCTACCGATGCATTGGGATATCTAAGCCAGCTCAGCGCAGTGTATGATAAGGGTGCCGCCAATCTCCATTGACGCGGGTACAGATTCGCCCTATACTGAAACTGGCACTGCAATTCGGGACGGGATCGCCCCTTTGCCAACGCCCGTCCATTCATATTGAACAGGGAGAGGAATCATGAACGCTCCTATCGATTGGCTGCTGGAAGGTGAACCCTGGATCGTCTACCGGACCCGGCGTGACTTGTTAGGGCAGCCCGAGGAAGCCCCAGAGGTCATGTCCGCCCGGGAGGCGATGCTGGCGGACGCCCGGGTGCAGGCCCTGGTGGCGGAATTATCCGGCTGGCCGGGGACCGTCATCGCGAGCCACAGGAGCGCCAGCCAGCCGTTTCATAAGCTGAACTTCCTCGCCGATCTGGGGCTGACCGCCGCTGATCCCGGGATGGATACCATCATCGGCCACATCCTGGAGCACCAGTCCGCTGAAGGCCCCTTCCAACTGCCCTTGCATGACAGCACCGGCCGGGAGCAGTGGGCGTGGGCGCTGTGCGATGCCCCGCTCATCGTCTATGCCCTGATGAAGTTCGGCCTGAGGAACGATCCGGCAGTAGACGCGGCCATCGTGCATCTGGTCGGATTGCTGCAGGACAACGGCTGGCCCTGCGTCGTCTCGAAGGAGATCGATTTCCGCGGGCCGGGGCGCAAAGACGACCCGTGCCCCTTTGCGACGCTGGCCATGCTCAAGGCGCTGGCAGAGATCGAAGGGCCGCGCAATGGCCTGGCCTGCCGAACGGGTGGAGATGCGCTCCTCACCCTGTGGA
>JAVEWB010000193.1:0-4958 GCA_034004765.1 Anaerolineae bacterium | reverse complement strand
TTGTAAGAGGCGCGCCGTTTTTCTTAAGGGCCGCTTGTGCCGTTTTGCTGTCCTATACCGTTCTTAAACTCATAAATTGTTTTTAGATTTGACATTTATGATAGGCTCACATAGAATAAAAATAGCTGTGGTGGTACTTTAAAAGTAGTGCGTGTTTGTAGAGAGGAGTGGACCCATGTCCGACCTGGAAACCTTAGAGCGTAGATATCGGGATGCGGAGGGAAAGTTCGCCTTTTTGCAGTGGCGAAGCGAGGAATTGCGGAGACAATTGGATAAGCTTCCTCTGGAGATGCTGGATGCTGAGGGCAAGGAACGGCGCGAGGGCTTGCAGGAAGAGTTCAATCACTGCGTCATGGAATTATTGACACTTCCTCCTCAACTGGAAGAGATGGAACGGCGTCGTGTTCTGGCTCTCTTGGAATGGCGGAATGCCCAGTATAGCCGTTTGAGATCCAAGGCGGAGACGATCTTTCATGAAGATGTCACGCCGCTGCAAGCGCGCCTGCGTGAGCTGGAGAAGCACCTGGAAGCTGATCCCGGGAATGAGGGGATACGCTCGGAGCTGGATCAAGCCCAGGAGGCGTTCTCCCTCGCTGAAAACCATTACAAACAGGCCGATGCTCAGGCGGCCATCTTTGCCAACAGTGTCACTCGTGAGGCTGGGGTCTCCCTTTCTACTCCGGCAGATTGGGATGGACATGCCCGAAAGATGGGGGCTGAGGCCCGGAACGCTGTTCTGAAGGTGGGACTTTAAGCGTCGGTCCGGTGAGAAGGTGCGAAATCCCTTGAAGGGGAGACGAAAAACGCTGATTGATTGATGACAGTTTCCCTTTTTCGTAAATACTTGAATCGTCAAAGCCTGCTGGCTCTGGTAGCGGTGGGAATCTTGCTCTACGCGGCATGGATGCTGAGGGTTTTGCTCCTGACCCCCAGCGATGCTGCGGGGATCTACCTGGGCCAGGAAGTGATCGTGAAGCAGGTGTCTGCCGGCAATCCACTTCAGCCGGGCGACAGCATCGTGCGCATTGGCTCCTTGGACGTGAACGAGGGCCTCCTGCAGCCGGGGTACTGGCGTACCACCCTCTTCTCTGAGGTACAGCCCAGCGTGCCTTATACGCTGTGGCGTGATGGCGAGCTTCTACAGGTGGACGTTCCCTGGGCACGCCCCGGCCTGCTGGATTTTCTCACCCGAGGGGGAACGCTTTTCCTCGTGGGCGTGTTGTGTGCCCTGATTGGGGTTCTGACCCTGATGCAGGGACAGACGCAGGAGGGGGAGGTTATCCAGCTTCTGGTACTTGATATTATCTGCCTCGCCCTGAATCAGGTCAATAATGTTTTTCCGGCCTCGAGTGCCAATGTCTGCCTGACGTGGGGGTGGTTGTTCATCCCTATCGACTTGATTTCCATCTGGCTTTTTGCCAGTCTGGCACTGCACTGTCTGCTCCGTTTTCCGGAGATCACGACTCCCTTGCAGCGTTTCCCGAAGTTGCCCTGGATGATCCATGGGGCTGTGCCGGTGCTTTCGGTGCTTGGCGGGTTTCTCTGGGGAGACGGAACGGCTCTGGGTTTTCGGGCAGCGCTTTTCTCCGTGACTAACCCTTTGATCGCCGTAGAACTGGGATTAGGTTTGGTGGCGTTGGGGCATACTTACGCCACCAGCCACCGTCCCGGGGTGCGCAATCAAATCCGTTGGTTGTTCTGGGGAACGACTGTGGCCGTCGCTCCCTGGTTTTTCCTTTACTTGCTGCCCTCTCTCATCTGGGGTGCACCCTGGCTGCCGTTGGCGGTAACCAATATCACCGTGGTCTTTCTCCCCTTCTCATTTGTCATCGCTGTGATGCGTTACGGCCTGTTGGAGATCGACCGACTCATCAACCGTACGGTGGTCTACTTCTTGTTGACCGGGCTGTTGGTGGTTTTGTATGTGCTCGTTGTCTCTGCTACCGGCGCTCTGTGGGTACAGCATACCGGCTCCTACAATAACTTCATGGCCGGGATGATTGCTACCGTCGTGATTTTTCTTGTCTTCAACCCGCTGAGGGCTTGCACGCAGCACCTGATCGATCGGACCCTTTATCGAGAGCAGTTCGATTTCCACCGTTTGATCCGGGAGATCAGCCAGGAGCTCTCGGAGACAATCTTACTGGATGATGTGGTTGGGCTTTTGATGGAAGAGGTCCCGCGCAGATTGGGGCTCACGCACGCCGGCTTGATGCTTTTGGATGAGCGGCAGCGTTTTTATCGTCTGTGGCGGGATGTTACCGGGCCGAAGCTGGCGGTGGATTCCCCGCTGGTGGCATGGTTCCGGGTAAACCACGAGCCTTTGATTGTTCACCGACCCCATCACTTTCCTCGGGAGTTGCGGGGGGTCGCCCAGGTCTTTTGGGATCTGGGGGCGGAGGTTTGCCTGCCTCTCTACCACCACGCTGCATTGACAGGGATCTATCTTCTGGGAAGTAAGGTGTCGGGGAATCTGATCAACCGCCAGGAGATGGAGAGCCTGGTGCTCTTTGGACATCAGGCGGCGGCCGCTTTGCAGAATGGGCAGCTCTATCTGGCCTTGAAGGATTACAGCCAGCACCTGGAAAACCGAGTGACGGCACGTACGGCGGAGCTGCTTTCTGAGCGCGATCGCCTGGATACGATTCTGCGCAATATTGCCGATGGGCTGGTGGTGACCGATACAAAGGGCAAGATCGTCCTGGTCAATCCGGCATTTTCTCAGGTCGTGCGGCAGGCTGATGCGGAGGTCTTGGGCCGGGATTTGTGCAAGGTTTTCCCGGCAGAAGGATTGGAACTGTTGATGCAAAAGGCCCTGAATGCTTCAGGGGCGGTCTTTACGGATAACCTTACCCCGGCGCTGCCCAGCGGGGATCCGGCGGCAGCTCCCAGGGTGTACAAGGCGTCGGCCTGTGCATTCCTGCAGCGCTATACCCCGATCCCCGGCCGGCCCGAGACGCTGCTGCGGGAGGCCTCCGGAGTGGTGACGGTACTGCGTGACATCACCCTCGAGATGGAAGTCGACCGTATGAAGACTGACTTTATCTCCACCGTGTCGCACGAGCTGCGCACGCCGCTCACGGCGGTGTTAGGCTTTGCCAAGGTCATCGAGCGGATGCTTGAACGCGAGGTCGCCCCCTGGCTGCCCCCTGAGGAGCAAGAGGTGCAGGCCTCGATGCAGCGCATTCAGAACAACCTGGAGATCATTGTCAATGAGGGCAATCGGCTCACCCGGTTGATCAATGATGTGTTGGATGTGGCCAAGATGGAAGCGGGCAAGGTGGAGTGGCACATGGGGCAGGTGAATGTGGTGGACGTGATCAACCGCTCTGTGGCTGCAACCAAACCGCTTGCGGAAAGCAAGAAAGTCGCGTTGAAGGTCGCTGTTTCGGAAACACTGCCGACCGTCTATGCTGACGGAGATCGGCTGATTCAGGTGGTTACCAATTTGCTCTCCAATGCCCTCAAATTTACGGATGGAGGCTTTGTTGAAGCACGCGCTGCCAAGATCCAGCTTAGAAAGCCCGAAGAAGCCCGCCTCTTAGGGGCTCATGCACCGCAGTTGCCGCCGGGGGAATGGCTGTTGGTAAGTGTTGCGGACACCGGCATTGGTATTGACGAGGAAAATTTCCCCAAGGTCTTCGAACGTTTTCAGCAGGTGGGGGATACGCTTACCGATCGACCCAGGGGTACCGGACTGGGTTTGACTATTTGTCAGGAGATCGTTGCACATCACAAAGGGTTCATCTGGCTGGAAAGTACCGTAGGGGTGGGGAGCACCTTCAGTTTTGTCCTGCCTTTGGCCGTCAGCGCTGCAGAGGCTGTGAGTACTGACCGTTCTGTGAATGCTCCCTCCGTATCGAAGACTTCGGTCATCAGCCACGGCGGAGGCCCCCTGATTCTGGCGGTCGACGACGATGCCAGTGTGCGCAGCCTGCTGCTGCAAGAACTGACGGATGCCGGCTATACCACCGTGGGCGCGGCGGATGGCACGGAGGCATTGCAAATAGTGCACACGCTGTCCCCTGCCTTGGTCATCCTGGATGTTCACATGCCGGGTATCGATGGGTTGACTGTGGCCCGGACGCTCAAGGAGGATCGTCAGACTGCACAAATCCCGGTGATTCTTCTCTCTGTCTCCGAGGGGGTCGAAAAAGGGATACTTACAGGTGCTGAGGCTTTTAGGACCAAACCGCTGGATATGCCGGGGCTGTTATCCACGGTCAGGTCCTTGCTTACCGATGGTGCGCAAAGCCCCCAGGGCTCCGGGGATGAGACCTGAATTGTAGGGCAGTCAGCCGGATTGCCCATTGAAGGCTTTCCCGTCCTTAGAATCATACGCGTGCCCGGCTGATGCTCAGCCGGGCACGCATGTTTCAGGCGTTCTTGTTGCCGGTTGCGGCCTCCAGAAGCTTCTGGATCCGTGGGACCATCTCGGCGGGGTTGGGATAGACACCTTCGAGGAGCTGTAGATTGGCAAAGAGCTGCTCTATGGCCGGCTCGATAAGGTCCGACCCTGACTGCGTTTTGATCAGGTGCGCCAGGTTCTGGATCAACGGATGGCTGCGGTTGAGTTCCAGGATTTTGGGCGGCAGCTCGAAGTCCTGCTCGATCAGACGGCGTACTCGCTGGAGATCCTGTTCCGGCCCGCTTTCGGGAGAGACCAGACGGCAGGGACTGTCCCGCAGCAGCTTCGAAGCGCGCACATCGGTCACACGGTCGCCCAGCACCTGTTTGAAGCGCTCGATCAGGGTGCCGAAAGCTTCCTGTTCCACGCTTGTGGCGGCTTCTTCGGCAGGACTCTGGGCCTCCGGGAGCTGCAGGTCTGCGTCATCGACGTTTTTGAGCGGTTTGCCCTCGAACTCACGCAGCCCTTGAACCATGAACCCATCCAGCGGATCGACCAGGTAGAGCACCTCGATGTCGTGCGTTTTGAAATAATCCAGGTGCGGGCTTAC
>JAVEWB010000192.1:0-5013 GCA_034004765.1 Anaerolineae bacterium | reverse complement strand
GCTTTCGGGTGTGACGTCGGGTAAAGTCTATGCGATCTCGACGATCGGCAGCTTCTTGGGCACTTTCCTCCCGGTTCTACTGCTGGTGCCCATTCTGGGCACGCGTAGGACTTTTCTTTCCCTGGGGCTGTTGATCATCGTCACGGGGCTTTGGGGACTCTGGGATGCGAACCGCCGCCGCTTTTGGCTGTGGGTTTGGGCGCTTCCTGTGCTGGTGGTGCTACTCCTCCTTAAGCCGGCATCGATCAAGCCGCAGGCCGGCCTGATCTACGAGGATGAATCCGCCTATAACTTCATTCAGGTCATCGAGAAAAATGAGATAAAATTCCTCCTCCTTAATGAAGGGCAGGGGATCCATTCCGTCACGATGCCGGAGCAGGTCCTTACCGGCGGCACGTGGGATTATTTTCTGATTGCCCCCTATTTCAACGCATCACCCTACACCCCGCAACAGGTCAAACGCTTGTTGGTCATCGGTCTGGCGGCGGGGACGATTCCGGCACAGTACACGGAGATTTACGGTGAGATCCCTATCGACGGTGTGGAGATCGATCCTGCGATTGCTGAGGTGGGGCGTGATTACTTCGACATGACCCAACCTAATCTGAATGTCTATGCCGCTGATGGGCGGTATTTCCTCAAGCAAACCGATGCGCGCTATGATGTCGTTGCCGTGGATGCTTACCGGCTGCCCTATATCCCCTGGCACCTGACGACGGTAGAGTTCTTCCAAGAGCTCCGCGACCATATGACAGATCAGGGGGTCGTGGGCATCAATGTGGGGCATACTCCTGATGATTGGCGTCTCGTCGAAGCATTGGTGGCCACGATGGGGCAGGTTTACCCCTCCGTCCATGCGTTCACCGTTCCCAAGACTTTCAACGCCATCCTCGTGGCGACCGTTCAGCCCACCACTGCCGAAAACCTCAGTGCCAATCTGGCGCTGTTGGAAGATGCCCGTCTGCGCACGGTTGCGGAACGTGCCGTGGCCAATTCCATCGACGTGGCTCCTGGAGGGCAGATCTTCACGGACGATCGCGCACCGGTGGAGTTGTTGACCGATACGCTGGTGTTGAATTATGTGTTGGGGGATTTGCCATGAGTGAGCCCTCTGAGCGTGTGGTGCTGCGCCAGGCCTGTCCGGAAGATGCGGCCCGGCTCACCGATCTGACCGGGCAGTTGGGATATGAGACAACCTTGGATGAGGTCACGCAACGTCTGAAGCTTCTTCTTGAGAAGCCAGACCAGACGGTGTACGTCGCCGTGCTGGAGGACGGACTCGTGGTCGGTTGGATTCATCTGTACGTCTACACTACGCTGGTCTCCGAGCCGCAGGCGATGGTGGGAGGACTGGTGACGGACGCTGCTTATCGTGGTCAGGGGATTGATCGCTGTTTGATGGCCCAGGCGGAGGCGTGGGGGCGCGATCAAGGCTGTGCCGCGGTTTACCTCAAGTCCAATGTCGTGCGCAAAGAGGCCCATACGTTCTACGAGTCTTTGGGGTACCAGAAGGTCAAAAGTCAGTTTGCATTTTGCAAAGAGCTGGCCGGTAGTCATTGACTAACAAAAGGGCCTTTTTATAATAAAGACATGGACTCTATCAGTAATTAATCTTTCTTGGAGAAGAAATCATGCAGAAAAGAACGCTTACATTATGGTTGACCTTGATGGTTTTGCTCATGGCAGGGTGCAGCAGCCCTACCCCTGAAGCCACACCTACGCCCACGCGCACGGCGATTCCTGTGGTGACACCCATCCCGCTGCCTACGGTGACGGCTACACCTGCAGCGGTGGCGCAGGAGGCAACGCCTTTTCCTCTCGACGTCGACCCGCTCACCGGTTTGAAAGTAGAGGCCCCCGGACTTTTGGAGCACAGCCCGCTGGCCATCAAGGTCTCGAACTCGCCTGAGGTGCGGCCCCAATCCGGTTTGAGCTCTGCCGATCTGGTCTTCGAGCACTTCGCCGAGGGTGGCATTACCCGCTTCACCGCCGTATTTTACGGCAAAATGCCCGAGCGGGTCGGCTCGGTCCGCAGTGGACGGTTGATCGATCTGGAGATCCCGGCCATGTACCAGGCTGTCTTCAGCTTCTCCGGCGCCAGCTCCGGGGTGAAGGATCAAATGCGCGCTTCGGATCTGTTCCCCAATCAGATCGTTGCGCCGGATTTCGGCGTGGGGGAGCCCTACTTCTATCGCGTGCCGCGGGAGGGTGTGGCCTTCGAGCACACGCTATTTGCCGATCCGGAGTCCCTGCATGAACTGGCGGCCGAACGCGGCGTCGACAAGCGCCCGGATTTCCCCTCCCTGATGCGCTTCAGCGAGGCCCTGCCTCAAGGCGTGGGGATGACGGATATAACCTACTTTGAGGTAAATTATCTCACGGGCACCTGTACGGCAGAGTGGCGCTATGATTCCACGAAGGGGGCGTGGCTGCGCAGCACGGTAGGACAGCCGCACACCGATTACCTTACCGGTGAACAACTGGCGTTCCCCAACGTTATCGTCCTTTTTGCCAATCACGTCGAGACGGATATCCTGGAGGATACCTGGGGCGGCGGGCATATGTCGATTCAGATCCAGGTCTGGGGATCCAATCAGGCTCTGGTCTTTCGGGATGGGAAGATGCTGCAAGGATACTGGAAACGGGAAGCACGCAATGACATGCTCACCTTCTGGGATGGCGCGGGCAATCCGCTGCCTCTCAAGCCGGGCAGCACCTGGTTCCAGGTGGTCCCGTTGGATACCCAATCCGAGCAGCTCCAACAAGGACAGTTAAAGTTTACACCGTGAGGTTGGATGAAAAAGCGGAGCAGGTTGCTCAAACCTGCTCCGCTTTTTTGTGGAGTCCGGTGATGCTGTCTTGCCTTACTCCGGCATGGCAGCGATAGCCTCTTGAGGCACACGCCGGCGCAGCCATAGAGGGATGCCCAGCAGTCCGACGGGGGCTGCTAAAGCCAGGATCCCCAGGATAGCCCCGCTCAGCACCAAAAGCAGCGTCGCCATGGCTGGCGGTAGCTGTATGCTTGCCCCGGCTGTGGTCGCTGCCCCGGCAAAGGTCAGCATCACGACATTAAAATTCCACAACCCATGGAACCCAATGGCGAGCCCGTAGCAGAGGAGCGGCACCCACCATCGTTTTCGAGGGCTG
The DNA here is from genome assembly GCA_034004765.1 of Anaerolineae bacterium. Lineage (GTDB taxonomy): Bacteria > Chloroflexota > Anaerolineae > B4-G1 > SLSP01 > JAVEWB01. Next base: position 1,866 of record JAVEWB010000192.1, on the reverse strand, counting down.
TCCCAGAAAAGCCCCCATCCCAGACCGGTGATGCCGCTGACAAGGGCGTGCATGGCTGTAGCCGGAACCCGCACGGCTACACCGGTCAGCCATCCGTCCATTTCTCCCATTCCCATCGCGCCGTTGTAAACGCCTTCTATCATTGCGAATCCGACGCCGCAGGCCGCGCCCCATAAGAAGGCGCGCATCGGACCGGGGCGCTTCCACGCGGTCACGAAGGGCACGATCAGCGTTTTTCCCAGCTCTTCTACGACGGGAGTGATCACAGCCAACACGATCATCAAGGTAGTGATCACCACAGGTGAAGCCAATAAGCCCAGAAGCTCTTCCGATGAGGCCGCAGCCGTTGGAGTGCTCCCCCATTTCTCGATCAGTTCCATCATGCGGGTAAGTTCTGCCTCCCCGCCGGGAAACGCCATGGCAAGAGTGGATACCAATGCCGCACTCACGAACAACCCTATGAGTTCCAGCGGGAGGGCCAGCAGCGTAGCATGGAATCCTGCTGCCATGCCTACCAATGCCTGTCGCCAGGTCAAAGCCAGAGCCCGTCCTGCCATCAGTGCAGTCAGGGAGAAGAACAGCAATGCGGGCAGAATGATCAGTGCAACGTGGATGGGTGCTGAGATGAAGGGCCCTTCAAGAGATGCGGGGAGCAGCACTACCCCAATGATGAAGACTACCCATACCAGAGCCAGGATACGCCAGGCTCGCTGGGGGAAAAAGAGCTTCGCAGGCTTTGCCTGCCAGCCGTTCACGCCGGCGGCTCCCAGCACGATCGCAAAGCTTAGATTGAGCAGCAACCCTGCGGCAAAGATGCTGGTTGAAGCACCATCGATTTCCCCGACCCATAGAGGTAAAACAAGGGTAGCGGCCAGTCCAATCAGGCTGAGAAATCCCCAGAGCCCAGCACCAACCGCCACAATCAGCCAGAGCATACGTCTTTTTTTGTCCATGTAGATGTCCTGTTTGTGATAACGAAAAGGGGATAGAGCACCCTCTATCCCCTCAAGTATAACCGTAAAGGGTTATTTTTCCAGGATTGTGATGTCCTTCACCATGTCAGGTTCCGGCGATGTGGGGTCTCCTGGTATTACCTCGGTCAGAGCTTTGGCGACATCAAGGCCCTCGGTTACCTGTCCGACGAGCGCAAAGCCACCGTTCAGGGCCGCTGCATCCGTGCCCAGGGTGATGAAGAACTGCCCGGTGGGCGTCATGCCCATCAGTCCGGGTCGATCAATCGTTCCCTGGGTTTCTCCCATGCAATAGTATCCGGGATGGCCGTATCCTGTCCCGCTTGGGTCACCGGAGACGGCTGCGTAGTTATTCTGCACGAAGAAGAAGGGAGAATCTTTATACCAACCCTCTTCGGCCAGGAAAATCAAAGTATTGACCAGCGTCGGTGCGGACTCCGGGAACAATTCCACCACAATGTCCCCTTGCGTGGTTGCGATGGTCGCTTCGTAACTCTTCTCGGTATCGACGGTCATTTCGGGGATCTCGGCATATTGGCGATCTTCCAAATCCAGGATAGAAATAAATGCTTCCAATGCCTGATAGGAAAGGCCCATATCGCTGGGGAACACTTGACCGTTGAAGATATAGGTGGGAGTTCCGGGCAGACCTAACTCGACTGCTTCCGCAGCGTTTGCCTGGATCTTCGCCAGATGCGTGTCCTCGTCCAGTTCGGTGTCGAACTGCTTGACGTCCAGTTCTAACTCTTCGGCATACTCGCTCATCTTTGTGCGTGCTTCTTCGACTGACAGTCCGTTCCATTCACTCGCCCGCGTATAGAGCAGGTCGTACATCTCCCAGAACTTCCCCTGTGCCCCTGCTGCCTCGGCTGCTTCAGCAGTCAGTTCGGCTTTG
>JAVEWB010000191.1:0-5026 GCA_034004765.1 Anaerolineae bacterium | reverse complement strand
AGCGGCGCGATCTCCATGGTGCTGCCTGAGGAAGGGGTGCCGCTGCTGATCTTCCCGCCTGAGACGCGTGCCTGGCCCACACTCTCCCCCGACAGCCAGCGCATCGCCTACTCCGCCCCGTCCGCCGATGGCAACTGGTACATCTACATTGCCAACGCCAACGGGACGGGCGAGCCGCGTCAGCTTGCCTGGGGTTGGTCGCCCGCGTGGGGTCCTGCCGGGCTTCTGGCCTATACGGGCTGCCAGGCCGAAGATGACTGTGGCATCATCGTCGACAATCCGGACGACGGCCAGGCAGGCTCACTGCTGACGCACAACATCGATGACACCTCGGTGAGCTGGTCGCCCGGCGGGGACAGAATGGCCTACATGACCAACATCATGGGCAATTGGGACATCATGCTGCTGGATACTGGCGGAGGCGTCGTCCAATTGACCTATGACACCACCGACGAAGGGCTCCCTGCCTGGGCGCCGGACGGCAGCGGCGTGGCCTTCGTGAGCAACCGTGACGGGAAGTGGGCTATCTACATCGCCAGCCCGGACGGACAGAGCACGCGGCAGATTGTGGATTTAGGCGCAGAGATGCCCGCGTGGGAGAACCAGCGGCTCTCCTGGGCTCCTTGACGGACGCGGGAAATCGAGTATAAAGGAGACGTTCGGGGCGTAGCGCAGTTTGGTTAGCGCGCACGGTTTGGGTCCGTGAGGTCGGAGGTTCGAATCCTCTCGCCCCGACTGAAAAGAAAGAGTGGGAGCGGCAAAGCCGCTCCCACCTTTTTTATCTCGAGACCCGCTCCATCTGTCATTCCGAGCGGCCTCCACGGATCACCTCTTTAGAAAGCCACGCCAGCGAGGAATCTCGTTGCCCATTTGCATGCTCAAGGCAAGTTTAAGGCAATGCCCTCACCGCTTAGCGGCTTCTGCCTTTGCCCGAATCACATCGGGTTCCGGCTCAATTTATCACTGGCCAGGCGATTCAGGCTGATGCCCGCTTCCGCAGCCTCAAGCGCCAGACAGCGATGCAACTCCGGGGGAATCCGCACCATGAACCTGCCGCTATAGGCTTTTGTGGCGATAGGTTCAGGGATGATCTCATTATTTGCTTCCAAATCCATGACAACCTCTGCCACCACCTGACGGATCCCCTTGAGCGCCTCTTCCGGTTGAGGTGCCAACCAACTCAAGCTCGGGAACTCGGCACACAGACCAATGTACTCGCCGTCCTCTTCCGACCACGTCACACGATAGGTATATCGGTCATTCTCCAACATCGCCATGCGCCCCCAAACGCTCGATAGCTCTTGTGTCAGCAATGATCTCATCGATCTTCGTCATAATTCTATGATACCATTACTGGTATCACCATCAAGGCAAACGCGCCTGCCCTATTGATTATCGCCTGATCCAACTTTATAATGAGCTTAAAGTCAACTTAGCGTGCTTCGGGAAGCAGCATTAGAGAAAATAGCCCTTCAGCGCGAAAGACTGACTCAACCGGCTGTAAATCATGGGTTACAGCCGGTTCAGAAAGATCACAGGAGCTTGGGGGAGAGATGTCATACCTTCGACGGCTCGTCATGGGGCTGTTCTTAGCGGCGCAGGCCGTTCTGGCTCCCGCGGTCTCAGCAGGGGCCCTCTCTCCGGGCACGCCTTTCACCCCACAGAACCCTATCCCTATAGAAGATCCCACTACGCGCTTCACCTTTGCCATCACGGCAGACATGCACACTTTTACCGGACCAGGGGCCTACAATACCCCAAGCTATTTCAGGGGCGCGGTCGAAGCCATCGCGACCGCAGCTCCTACCGCCTTCATGGTCAGTCCGGGCGACATGGCCCCTTCCGCTACAGAATGGACGATCCGAAGATATTTAGGAGAATCCTACCTCTGGTACCCCGTGATGGGAAACCACGACGCTGAAGACTATAGGCCCTGGTTCCAGGCGTACAATTACGACCCCAATGGCGCGCTGCCCCCGAATCTCGTCAACACCGGTCCTACAGGCTGTGAAAAAACCACGTTTTCCTTTGACTACGGCAACGCCCACTTTGTCGTGCTTGACGAGTTCTGTAACCGGGCCAATGGGACCATCTCCAACCTGACGTACAACTGGCTGTACGCCGACCTGGAGGCGACCACGAAGCAGCATATCTTCGTCTTCGGCCATGAGCCGGCCTACCCCCAGCCGGATGCAGACAACGGCAGAGAGCGTCACATGACCGACAGCCTGAACAAGGATCCTCTCAAGCGAGATCTTTTTTGGGCACTGCTCCAGGAGTATAACGTGGTGGCTTACATCTGCGGTCACACCCACAATTACAGCGCCATCGAGATCGGTGGCGTCTGGCAGCTTACTACGGGGCATTCCCAGGGCAAGGGGGACCCAAATGCGCGAAGCACCTTCCTGCTGGTCCATGTCAATAGAGAGCGCGTCACCTTCGAGGCCTATCGCGACGATGCCCAGGGGGGGCCCTACACCAGCATGCACCAGGGCGTTTTGGCCACGCCGCAGACGACCGTCTCCCTGGCGGTGGTCCCCGGCGCTGATGTGGCCCAGACCGTCACGGCTACGGAGCAGCTTGCCGCCCTGCTGGAAGAGGAAGCAGGGTACAACGTTCGCGCATTCCTCACCGGCTGTGAGGACGCACTCGTGCATGACCTGACCGCCGGGCAGGTCGACATCGGCTGGCTCTCACCCGTTGCCTATGTCCTGGCTCACGATCGTTCCGGCATCCAGGGGCCGCTCCATGCCGTTCCGGAAGACAATGAGAGCAAGCCCAGCCAATTCCTGGTCCGGCAGGGAAGCGGTATGACCACACTCGACGAGCTTCAGGGCAAGAATTTTGCCTTTGTCGCCCCATCATCCGCCTCCGGCTACCTCTACCCGGCGGCTTACATTACGCAGACCCAAGGGATCACATATACCGCCTTCTTCAGCCAAACGCTCTTTGCCGGCTCACCGGCAGCCGTCGTAGAAGCGATCTATGCAGGGGAATTCGAAGGAACGCCGATTCACGGGGGAGCGGTTTATGACGACGCACGCGTGGAACTACTTGACACCTATCCGGACATCTTTGCGCAGACAGAGGTCCTCACCTACACCCCCACCATCCCCGGCACCACGACCAGCATCCGGCCATCCCTGCCTCCCCTTATCTCACAGAGCATGGTCAGCGGACTGCTCACCCTCATGTACATGCCGGGGGGTCAGGCCGCGCTAACCCAGATCCTGGGCACCCCCCAGTTGAAGCCTATCGACGATGCCGCTTATGCGCTTACCCGTGACGTCATCACCACCTTCGGCGCACAAGGGCCCCCTTGCACAGAAAACTTTTCTTCTACGTACGGGCCGACGTCGACAGCAACGATTACCGGCACGCCGGGCTTCACGATTACCCTCACGTGGCCGAACGTCTATCCCGACGACCGGCTGCTTTACACACCGGTTCCCGCCATCACCTATCCGCCCGGCGGATCGCGCGAGGCCGGCCTCAGCTTCGCGCTGCGGAAGCTCATCAGCGCGACCGCTCAAACCACACTAACCCTACCCACCCCCTACATGCTCACCGTGCAGTATGACGACCTTACGCTCTCTCTGGCAGAGGGAGAGGTCTTGAGGCTCTACTACTGGAGCGGGGATCACTGGCAGCAAGAAACCACAGCCGTATCGACACCCGACGCAAACAGCCTTATGATGATTCTGGACCACAACGCGTTCCAGTGGACACTCCGCGCGCAAAGAGAGACCTTCCTGCCTGTCATCTTCCAAGGCTGGCAGCCCTAGCGGCTTCACCCCCTCTTCAAAGGTTGATGAAGGGGCCGGGGGGTGAGGTTAAAATGCCACGCCGTGCAATCAAAGCATAGCTCTGTCACCATTTCGAAACAGATCTGTACCACTTTCCTACGTACTCCCCGTCTATAATAGTTTATACTAACTTCATACAAATCCGGCGATTTATTTCGCTTTAAGGATTGCAGTCTCTAACTTTTGAAGGGGCGTTTTGGACTGTGATGCTTTGCACCGCAGTCCAAAACGCCTTTTTATCGACAGTTCACAGTCGCCTGTATTACGTCAGTCGATGCTTCATAAGTCGTTAGAGAAAATTGGCCAAAAAGCACGGGGGACTAACTAAACCGCCGCCAAAAGTTTATATTTAGTTATAACCAATAATGTAGGATAAAGGAGCTTGGTAGAAACATGGCACACTTCACACGGTTGATCATAGGGCTCACCCTGGCAGCTCACATCATCCTGCCTCTCCCTGCCGCGGCAGCGAATATGACTCCGGGCACAAGCGCGGCCTTCACGCCACGAAGCTCGGAAATGCCGCCACGGCCCCCTATCGTGGAGAAAGACACTATCTCTCGCTTCACATTTGCGGTTACGTCGGATATGCAAGATGCTTCCGGCCCTGGTGACCGCGACACCCCCAGTTATTTCAGGGGCGCGGTCGAAGCCATCGCAGCTACCGGGCCCACCGCCTTCATGGTCGTTCCGGGCGACCTGGCCCCTCCCGACGATGTAGAATGGACTATTGAGCGCTATTTGGGAGAATCCTATCTCTGGTATCCGGTGATGGGCAACCACGATATCGAAAGAGAAGAACGTATCCTATGGTTCCAGACCTATAATTACGACCCTAATGGGGACATTCCCCCCAACATCGTCAGATCCGGCCCCTTGGGCTGTGAAAAGACGACGTACTCCTTCGACTACAACAACGCCCACTTTATCGTGCTTGACGAGTTCTGCAATGAAGCCAATGGAACTATTTCCAACCAGATGTACAACTGGCTGTACGCCGACCTGGAAGCAACCACCAAGCAGCACATCTTTGTCTTCGGCCATGAACCGGCCTACCCCCAGCCGGATGCAGACAACGGCAGGGAGCGCCACATGAACGACAGCCTGGATAAGGATGCCCTCAAGCGGGACCTTTTCTGGGGCCTGCTGCAGGAGCACAATGTGGCGGCTTATTTCTGCGGCCATACCCACACCTACAGCGCCGTCAACGTCGAGGGTGT
>JAVEWB010000190.1:0-5044 GCA_034004765.1 Anaerolineae bacterium | reverse complement strand
GCGGGAATCCTGCTTTTTGGGGCTATTACTCGTGGGACGGCAGTGCGTGGCAATCCTACTCGGTTGGTGCAGGGAGTTCATCCATCTCTGATGGAGCTATCGAGGGCTGGAGTTGGGGGGTAACGAATACGCTTGCCCCTGTGACCGATGAGTTTCTGGCTGCTCAGGCTGCATTACACTGGCTTAAGTCTCAGCAGCAGGATGATGGCAGCTATGGGAATGTAGGCACTACGCTGGATACGATCATGGCTGTGGCTGCTGCCGGTGAGGATGTCGATGCCTGGCGCAGCGGTGCAGGTAACTCTATGATCGATTACCTGCGTGCCGGCGTTTCTCCTTATAACTACACTACGGCTTACGTCGATAATATTGACATGGGGCCGAGTAATACAGGAAAACTGGCTTTAGCGTTGGCTGCCGCCGGCCTGGATCCGATTGACTTTGAAGGACTTGATCTGTCCGCCAAACTTTCCGGTTATTATAACCCTACTACAGGCGCATTTGTCAGCAATGGCTATGGCTGGTGGCAGGCTTTGGCCATGATGGGATGGCAGGCTTCAGGTGAGACGATTCCGGTCACGGCGACGAATTTCCTCAAGGGGACAGCTAATGCTGATGGCGGCTGGGGTTACCCGGGTTGGGGCAGTGACCCTGACACGACCGGCATGGTGCTGCAGGGGTTGATTGCCGGAGGTGAGCCGGTTACTGCTACGTCGGTTATCAGCGCTCTGGCTTATTTGGCAGAGACTCAGGATGAATCCGGCGGGTTCATAAATATGGGCATCCCCAACGCTAACTCTACTTCTTTGGCAGTCCTTGGTCTACTTGCAGCCGATGAAGATCCTGTTGGCCCTGCGTGGACGACTGCAATTAGTAATAGTCATCCCATCAGCTATTTGCTTGATGTACAACTGTCGAATGGCAGCTTTACGTATGACGACGTGCCTAATCTGGTTGCCACGCAGCAGGCTGTGTGGGCCTTGTCAGGCAAGCCTTTCCCTTACTTCAGCAAGGCGGTAGCTTTGCGCAAAGCGGTGGAGTGGATTGCTGTACAGCAGAAGACCGACGGAGGCTTCGGCGGTGGCGCGAGCAGCAATGCAGCCGGCACCATGGACGCAATCCTTGCGCTTGCGGCGGCCGGGGAAGATCCCCAGGATTTTGTGACAGGCGGCAAGACCCCACTGGACTATCTGGCGACTCAGGTCCCTACGTATACGACCACAGCAGATAAAGTGGGTAAGATGATTGTGAGCGTGGCCGCTGCGCGGGGCAACCCGCAGTCTTTTGCAGGCCGAAATCTGGTGGCTGACCTGATGACCTATTATCAGTCTTCCACGGGAAGCTTTGGTACGGGAAATACTTGGGAGCAATCTTGGGCTTTATTGGGGCTGGCTGCTGTTGGGGAACCGATCCCGGCGGAAGCCGTGGATTATCTCAAAGATATCCAGAATGATAGTGATCATGGATGGGGCTTCTATCCTGAAGGCGCCAGTTGGGGTACCGATTCCAACAGCACTGCGTTGGCGCTGCAGGCGTTGGCGGCTGCAGATGTTGATCTGTATGACGATGTGATCACGAACGGTTTTGGCTATCTTGTTATGGTGTCTCAGGCGAGTGATGGCGGGTTCCAATATCAGGTCCCGTATGGCACTGACCCCAGCTCTACCGGCTTGGGATTGCAGGCGCTGGCTGCTTATGAATGGGTCCCCCGCGGCCTGGTCTGGAGCACGCGGATAGCCGATGGCACCTCCAGCCGTCTGCCGGCCTATAACCCGTTGGATACGCTCGTTGGTTTACAGGAGTCGGCGGGGAGCTTCCCCGGTTACGATCAGTTGTCTGCGACCTGTCAGGCAGTGCCCGGCCTTGCCGGGAAGGCTTTCCCTTTCCGGATTTCCTGGGTTTATCTGCCGATCGTTATGCGGGCTCTTTGACGCATAAGAGACGGCTGCGGTGTGGTGCTTGGGCCGGGTGTATAATAACCCCCGGCCCTTGCCGGGCTTTCTTTAAATTATAATAGAGGCTTTACTGCATGGTGCGAACTCGAAGTTTGCTGTATGGGGTAAGTGTAACGGTGCTGTTGAGTGTGATGGTATTCATGGCGGGGAGCACTCGGGCACAGTCTTCTTACTATCCTCATCACGCGGGTGTGGTGATCAAGTTCAGCGATGGCAGCGTGCAGACGGCGTGTGTCGACCTCGGTACGGATGGCGAAGCCAGCGGGTATGATGTCCTTCGTGCGACAGGCGTCTCACTGGTAGAAGATGGAAATTCAGGCACAGGTTACACCATCTGTAAAATCAACCAGGATGGGTGTGGCCATGATAGGGCTTGCTTTTGTCAGTGTATGATGAATCCTGGTGAGCAGTGCCTTTACTGGTCTTATCATCATCTGATCAACAGTGCATGGGTATATTCGAATTTAGGGGCCAGTCTTTACACGGTCCACTCCGGCGACGTCGAGGGTTGGGGCTGGGGTGTCGGTACGCTCAACTCCAGCGGGTCACAGCCGCCGGTCAAGACCTTCAGCGAGATTTGCGTACCCCCTACGGCAACCCCCACGGCGACCCCCAAACCGGCGTCGACGAACACGCCCTGGCCAACCTATACGCCTGTCCCCTCTGTTCAATTCTGGGTGGATGCTACGGATATCAAGCCGGGCACCTGTACGACGCTGCATTGGATCACCAACAACATGCAGAGCGTGCTCCTGAATGGTGAGGGAGTCGGTGGATCGGGAACCCGCTCCCTTTGCCTCCAGCAGCCGGAGGCTTACACACTCAAAGTGACACACCCTGATGGTAAGACAGAGGAGCGCTCGGTAGGTGTTGCTGTTAACGGCGTGGCGGCTGCTCTGTCATCGGTAGCCACTCCTACACCTGGAACAGGGGTTTCCCAGTCGTCAGTTGCGACCCCTACACCGGCTCCAACGAGGATGGCTACGCCCACGGCGACGCCGACTGCAACTCCTCCTTCCCCTGGCGTAACGGCGGGCGGACCCACGCCGGCACCGCTTCCCGCCGCTCCGACTGTCGCTCCTGTTGAACAGGCGGATCTCTCCGGCGGCTTGATGCAGCCCACGCAGATTGCAATGCTGTCGGAGCCCGCAGCAGAGCCTGCCCCCGCGGATTCTGGAGCGCTGCTCCCTACGCCTTTTGTCCTTCCGACTCGCCATCCGCTGCAAGGGGAAGCGGCTTCAACAGCAGGTGGCACTTTCGCTCAGGTGGTGGGGTACCTGGTCTTTGGGCTGCTGTTAGTCGGCCTGGGCAGCGGTTATATTGCTCTGCAGAGGCATCCGCGATGATCCGCCGGTGGTTGAGTTCGTCCATTTACCTGCTGACCAGTATCATCGGCCTGTTTGCTTTTGTCGCACCCTTTTTGTGGCCGGAGACGATCGTTGCGTCGGCGGCCATGGGCCAGGCGCATTCGTCCGATGCGCCGTTGATGCTCTCGATCCTGACCGGTCTCTGCTTTGTGGCGCTGCTTCTGGAGGTGCAGGGGGACAGCGTGAGCACGAAATTCATCGCGCTGCTTGGCGTGCTGGTGGCCATCAACTCGGTGCTGCGGCTCGCCGAGGCGGTGCTCCCTATACCGGGCGGTTTCAGCCCGCTTTTTTTCTTGATTCTGATGACCGGCTATGCTTATGGGGCGCGGTTTGGCTTCTTGATGGGCGCGCTCACGCTGGCGGTCTCCGCACTGATCACCGGTGGGGTAGGCCCGTGGCTCCCCTATCAGATGCTGACGGCCGGCTGGGTGGGGCTCACCGCGCCGCTCTGCCGCCCATTCATTCGCCGGATCCATGCCGAAGGGCGCTGGCCGGAACTGGCTCTTCTGGCGGCGATGGGGGCGTTCTGGGGCTTTTTCTACGGCGCTATTATGAACCTCTACTTCTGGCCCTTTGTGACGGGGCCGACGGATCAGTATTGGAAAGCCGGGATCACGCTGTGGGAGACGCTGAAGCGCTACGCCGTCTTTTATGTGGCTACATCGCTCGTATGGGACCTGGCCCGTGCGGCGGGAAACACCATGATGATCCTTGCTTTTGGCGCACCGACGCTGCGGGCACTGCGCCGCTTCCATAAGCGCTTTGTCTTTACTTACCGCGCGGCCAGTGTTCAGGAGGGGGCATGATTCATCCGGCTGCCTGGTTTGCCTGGCTTGCTGCGGCTGTGCTGGCGGCTTCCTCCACGCGCAACCCACTGTACCTGGTGGTGCTGCTGCTGATCTTTGTGATGGTGGTCGAGGCCGCGCGGCGACCTGAGGTCTCCACGCCGCTCCCGATCACGCCGGAGCGTTTCATGTCTTTTGTCGTTCCGGCTGCTGCGGTCTTCAACGCCATTACCACGCACTACGGCGATACCGTTCTCTTCTCTCTTCCCAAGATAATTCCCTTCTTCGGGGGAGCGGTGACGGTGGAGGCGCTGGTTTACGGTGCGGTGAACGGCCTGCTGCTGTCGGCACTCTTCGCCGCTTTTACCGTCCTGAACCTGGCAGTCACTGTGCGCGATATGATCCGCTTCATCCCACGGGCCTTTTATCCGGTGGCGGTGGTGATCTCCATTGCCGTCACCTTTGTGCCCACGACGCTGCGCCAGATCCAGCAGATCCGCGAGGCGCAGGCCGTGCGCGGTCATCGGATGCGCACGCTGCAGGATTGGCTGCCTTTGTTCATGCCGCTGCTGGTCGGCGGGATGGAGCGCGCGCTGCAACTGGCGGAGGCCATGACCGCACGTGGATTTGCCAGCGAGGAGGGTGCGACCTCTTCTGACTGGGGCGCGCAGGCGGGCACGGTGGTGGGTCTGCTGCTGGTCCTGGCAGGCGGCTTGCTGCGCATGGCCTGGGGCGAGGATCTGTGGGGGGCCGCGGCAATGGCTGCCGGTGCGTTGGTGATCGGGGTCGTGATCTGGAAAATGGGCCGTCGTGTCACTTACACGACCTATCGACATACTCCCTGGACTTCACAGAATTCGACGGTGTTAGGTGGCGTGGCGGTCACGCTGCTTTTCTTCCTTTTCCTCTCGGATCGCCTTGTCCGTTACTATACCCC
>JAVEWB010000189.1:0-5049 GCA_034004765.1 Anaerolineae bacterium | reverse complement strand
TGCAGATGGATAGGGGCCTGCACACCGGCGAAGCGTACATGGCGCGGGGGCAGCTCTACGCTTCGAATAAAATGTGGGCGCTGGCTGCCATCCACTTTCACCGGGCCGCAGGGATGCTGGAGCCTCGGCCTGCAGGCCATCTCGCGTTGGCGCAGGCCTGCATCCATCTGGGGGAGTATGAGCTGGCCGCGCAGGCTCTGGAGGCGGTGCAGCGGCTGGCTCCCGGCATCCCACAGCTTGCAGAGCTTACGGCACTTTTGGAGGCGAAGCGGTCCGGGGGCCATAGTAGTAAGTAATGATTGTCGAGGGGAATTGAGATAAGGTGCTTGCACTGTGCTGGCTTTATCATATGATAGATAAGGGTGTGGAGAGCGCTTGCTAAGGCTGTACCCCCCTGATGTAGGCTGTACTTTTTCATGGAGTTGTTGGACTGATCATATTCAAGGAGATGAGCTTCAATGAGGACTATGAATCGCCGTGAGTTCTTGAAATTGGGGAGCGCGGCGCTTTTAGCTGGATGGGTTCTTCCTGACCTCTCGCTACGAGCTGCCCCTGCTTTGGATGCCCCCCCTGCTTCGTTTGGCCGTATCGCTACCTGGTGGCGCCAGGCCATTCGTAAAGAGCCTAACCCCGCCGCGGAAGTGGTGGAGTTCAAACGCCGGGATGAGGTGATCCCTCTCTATGCTGCCCTCGAGGGGGAAGCGCCCTGGCCGACAAATTCTCTCTGGTATCAAACGGAGGGCGGCTATATCCACAGCGGCTACGTTCAGCCGGTCGAGAATCAACCTCAGGAACGGGTCGTGCAGCACGTGGCCGAACCGGGTTTCTGGGCGGATGTATGTGTGCCTTTTGCCGAAGCCCGTTGGTCACCGGATAGCGCTTCTGTAGTGCATAAGCTGTATTATGGTACGGTCTATCGGGTGATCGAAACCGTTGCCGATGAAAAGGGTGGCTGGTGGTATCGCCTCAAAGAGGGGATCAGTTATGGACCGGGTCCTTATGTCCCTTCGTGGTCGCTCAAGAATATCGCTCCCGAAGAGCTTACCCCCATTTCACCGGGGCGCACGGACAAGTGGATCCAGATCAATGTTACCGATCAGACGCTGATCTGCTACGAGGGAGAGACCGCGGTCTTCAATACGCGGATTGGCTCGGGGCTGTGGGATACGCCGACCCCGCGCGGCGAATTCTCTGTGCTTTACAAACGCCCGGCCCGCCGGATGATGGGAGGGCAGGGTGAGGATGAGTATGATCTCCCGGGCGTGGCCTTCCCGGTTTACTTCACCTGGTCCGGTGTGGCCATTCATGGCACCTACTGGCACAATGACTATGGCCGGCGGCACAGCCACGGATGTGTGAATGTGAGCAATCAGGCGGCTCGCTGGATCTTCCGCTGGGTCGATCCGGTTACCTCTTACGATGTCGAGACCCAAAAAGCCGAGCCGAACGCAGGAACGCGCGTCGTAGTCATCTAGGAGGAACCTATGCACGAACGTAAGCATACCGATCTGGTCGTTGGCCTGGTGTTGATCCTGGTGGGGCTTTTCCTGACCGCGTGGCAGTTCGTGCCTGAATTCCGAATCTGGTTTGTCGTGTTGGATTGGCCTCTCTATGTCATCGGCGTGGGGGGCATCCTTTTCATTTTGGGCTTGCTGGCCAATATGCCAGGATTGTCGGTCCCGGCCTGCATGGTCATGGGTGCGGGGGCGATTTTCTACTGGCAGAAGGAGACGGGCCGGTGGGATAGCTGGAGCTATGCGTGGCCGTTGCTGGTCTCGTCGATGGGTGTGGGCATGCTTCTTTCCGGGCTTTTGGGAATCCCGGAGAGGCGCCGCCGACTGCTCATCAATGGGCTGCAATGGATTGTGGTCGGGTTGGTCCTTTTCTTCCTCTTCGACGCCCTGTTTGGCATGCACATTCTGGGCCCTTATTGGCCGATGGTGCTGGTCGTTGTAGGCCTCTGGCTGCTGATCCGGACTTTTTTGCGTGATCGTGGCTGAAGATCGTTCCCAAAAGCGCTGGATTGCTCGCAGGCCCCATGACAGAGTTGTGTTCCATGGGGCCTGTTGAGCCTAAGCCGCTGTGCAGGAGGTGCGCGATGCAATTGCTGAGACGTGTTCTGTGGGGATTAGGGCTGGGGATCTTGACAGCCGCAAGTTGCTGGCTTTTAGGGGGCCCTGATGCAGTGTTGGCGCAGGGTCCGGATGGCTATGACACGTATTACGTGACCCTTGCCTGTACGGATGCCATCACCCCTTGCTATACCACGGTGCAGGCAGCGGTCGATGCTGTGGACGACCCCGGAGACCTCGTCAAGGTTTCGGGGGGACGGTACACCGAACTCTATGGGCTCCCGGCTCCGGCAGGGTATCACGGTGCCGAGGTGATCACCCAGGTGCTCTACCTCACCAAAACGGTGGCACTCCGGGGCGGTTATGATGCGACCTTCAGCACGTGGGCTCCGAACGTTTATACCACCACCCTGGATGCGGAGGGCAAGGGGCGGGTGCTCTTTGTGAGTGGTGAGATCACGCCGACCCTATCGGGGTTTGTCTTTGCCGGGGGCGACGCCAGCGGATTGGGAGGCGATGGTGCAGGGGACAGCGGCGGTGGGGCCTATCTCATGACCACCACCGTGCTGCTGCGTGATAATGTTTTTACGGCAAATCGGGCCTACCAGGGCGGTGCCGCATTTGTGACGGGGAATCAGGGGACGCAGCTTCTGAAAAATACGGTCTACAGCAACGCTGCGGAGCTTGGTGGCGGCATCACTCTTGCTGATAGCAAGGGTGTCGTGTTGCGCGACAACCGCTTTGTTCAAAATGCTGCTTCCGGTGGTGGCGGTCTATCGGTGGGCGCGAATAGCGCTGTCACACTGCACAACAACACTTTTCTCAACAATACGGCCGCTGTGGGCAGCGGCATGGCTCAGGCGGGCGGCTACGTCGAGATGGAAAACACCCTCGTCGTCGGCGGATCAGGGAGCGGCGTTTCCGTGGATTCCGGTGGGGAGGCCCATCTCAGGCATACGACGTTTGTGGGGCAGGGAAACGGCACCGCACTGGCTTTGGGGCACACCGACGGGCTTCCTAATACGGCGATGGTAACCAATACCATCGTCGTCAGCCACTCTGTGGGGATCTCGGCACTGGCGGGGAGTACGGCAACGCTGAATGCGACGTTGTGGGGGGATGCTGCCTGGCAGAATGGTGTGGATGTGAGTGGCGCGGGATCTATTGTCTCAGGTACGCTCAACCTTTGGGAGTCGCCGGGTTTCGTGGCCCCTGAAATAGGCAATTACCACCTTCGCGAGGACTCCGGTGCGGTAGATGCTGGGGTGGATGCCGGGGTGACGGATGATCTGGATGGCGAATCCCGGCCTTATCCCACTGGCGGTGCGTATGATCTGGGGGCTGACGAGTACCATGAGTATTTCATCTATCTTCCGCTGGTCCTGCGAAACCATCCGGACGTCTGCCTGCCTATCCCTGGGGTGAGCTATGAAGCTCTCTCTGTGGTGGATCGTTCGAAACCCTATCCTCCGGATGCCGAAAACGATCCCGGTTTCAACATCGGGATTCTTGGCTATGAACTGACCAACAAGCCCAAGGAGTTGGTGTATTACTCCGGTGGAACGGACTCGCGTGCTCCGCAGCTTTATACTCTGTTCGGTGATGAGCGGACCCCTGTCTTCAGCAATGTCTATCGGCTCTACGACGAAGAAGGCGAACCGCTGACCCATTATCCCGTGACCCTGGCCGGGATGCAGGTTGCCCCGGGCGAGATCATCTATGCTGCCGACAGCGGCTATGACATTCAGTACGGCTACGATGCGCTTGTGATCTACGCCAGCCGTGAGCGCGTGGCCTTCAACTACACCCGCGGCGACCACCTGCTCGGCTACACGGTCTACGTGGATGGTATCTGTGTGGAGCCTTCGCTGCAGGCGCTCTATACGCAGCTTGACGAGGCGGGCCGCAAGTCCTTGCCGGCGGTGCGCGGGGGTGACCCCCTGGGCAGGACTTGGGGAACAGAGATTCGTGTCGCGATTCGGGATACGGGGACGGCCATGGATCCCCGCTCTTGCAAGGACTGGTGGCAGGGGCGCTGCCCATAATCGATTTGCATTTTGACTGGAAAGGCAGGCAATGAAGCGATCAACGCAGAAACTCTGCTTTTCTGTGCTTGCATGGGTGGTCTTGGGGGTAGGGAGCACGCCGCTGGCCGTGTCGGCGCAGCAGGGTACGGATGATTACCGGCTTTACTTCCCGCTTGTTTATCGCACCATCGATGCCTGCCGGCCTATTGAAGGGACTGTTTATCGGCAGATTGGCGTGGTCGCTGATTCCCGCTATGCGCGCCCTCCGGGCCTGGCTCCGGAGGATGACCGCGAGCTGAACATCTATCTCCGGGGGTACAGCCTGACGGAGGACTATGCCGGGCTGTGGTGGTATGGTGGCCCTACCGATTATAAGGCCCCGCAGCTTTACACGTTGTTTGCGGATGAGCGCACGCCGGTTTTCAGCCGCCTCTATCGCGTCGATGAAGAACGGAAGATCTGGCCTGTGACCATGTCGGGATTCGAGGTGACCCCCGGCGAGATCATCCGGGTTCCCGACAGCGGCTATGATATCGGCAACGGTAAGGACGTCATGGTGCTCTATGCCAGCCGCAGCCAGATCACCCTCAAGTACACGCGGGAGGACAATGTCGTCTTCGGCTACACGGTACACATCGAAGGGATTTGTACGGAGCCGTCGCTGCAGGCGCTGTATGATGAGCTGAACGCTGCCGGACGGCGGGACTTGCCGGCTCTCACGGGCAAGCAGCCGCTCGGCCGGGCGTGGGGAAATGAGATCAGGGTCGTCATTCGGGATACGGGATCGTTCATGGATCCGCGCTCCTGCAAGGACTGGTGGTGGGGTCGCTGTGTGCCCCCGGATTGGTGGGATGGAACCGGGATTATGGGCGTCCCTGCGCTTTCTTTGCCGTGAGGGTAGCTGTCATGGCCCTGGTGGGGTTTCTTGCCCCAATGCCAAATAAAGGGTA
>JAVEWB010000188.1:0-5062 GCA_034004765.1 Anaerolineae bacterium | reverse complement strand
GGTTCCTGCATCAGGGCACGCGCGATTCCTACCCGCTGCTGCTGTCCGCCGCTTAGTTCATCGGCGCGCTTGTGAGCCTGTTCGGTGATCCCCATCCTCTCCAAGGCTTGCATCGCCATGGTCTGGTCCTGGGCCGGGAAATGATAGAGCAGGCTGCTTTGCGGAGCGACGTATCCTAAACGTCCTGCCAGGACATTGGTGAGGACCGAGGAGCGTTTGACCAGGTTGAAGTGCTGGAAGATCATCCCGATTTTACGGCGGATCTGCCGTAGTTGGGTGGAATCGGCGGTAGTGATATCCATGCCATCCCAGATGATTTGCCCCTCGGTGGGCTCGATCAGCCGATTGATGCAGCGTAATAACGTGGATTTGCCTGAACCACTCAGGCCGATAATAACGAGGAACTCTCCATCATTTACGGTGAAACTCACGTCGGTAAGAGCGACGGTGCCGTCATCGTATACTTTGGTCAGATGTTTGATTTCAAGCATCCTTCCCCCTATGATTTCTATAGATAGCGAGGGGGGGTAGATTTTTTCCCCCCCTCGTGTAGTTTAGGTTAGTTTCGGGGCTTGTGTAAACCTCGGCTTTCCCTTTTCCTGATGCAATCGGGGATGTGAAAGTCACTCCCGAATTGCGTTGGGGGTATTACTGAAGATCCGCTACGCTCACTCCGGCGGCGCTGAGGACCTGCCGGAACGGATCATAGAAGGTGTCGTCGTGAGCTTCAAGGGCATCCCACTGATAAGCCGTGGTGAGTGCTTCCTTGCCCTCTTCAGTCTCGACAATGGCGAGCAGCCCGGCAACGATCTTGTCACGCAGTTCTTGCGGGACAGAGGCAGCGAACTGGACACCATCGTTGGGGATATCCTCTGTAACGGCAAGGACAACGACCTTTTCCATCACATCGGGGTAATCCTCTTCGAGGCGGGTGCGGGCGTCCACGTAGGTAGCGCCGGCATCGCAGTCACCGTTGTAGACGGAGGCAACCGTAGTGTCGTGCGAGCCCGTATCCACAACCTGCGCCAGACCGGTCTCGGTATCGATCCCTGCAGCCCGCATGGTCAGCATGGGGATGATCCAGCCACTGGTTGAGAGCGGATCGGCACGGCAGAAGGTCTTCCCGCCCAGCTGGTCGACACTGGTGATGCCGCTGTCGGCACGCACGATGAACTGCCCATTGTAGGTGGGGGTTCCGTAGCGCACTGAGACGAGGGCGGCTTCAGCACAGCCACGCTCAGAAGCCAGGACGTAAGCGAAGGTGGCCAGTGAGCCCATGTGGGCCGTGGCTGGCTCGGCGCACATCGCCTCGATCACGCCGGCATACTCTGTTGCCACATTGGTCTTGAAGTAAAGACCGGTTTCCTCGTGCAAGAGGTCGGCAACTTGTTCGGCACCACTTGCCACGCGCTCCATTTCACCCGAGGGGACAAAGGACCACACAATCGGGTTCTCTTCGGTGCCCAGTTCGGGCGCTTTGGGGGTGCAGGCAGTGAATACCATTGCTACAATCAGTAACATTCCTACAACTACAACCAGGTACTTCTTCATCAGACTTCCCTCCTCTAAATTTGGGTGGAGATAAAGATGTTTCTATGATAGGCTTTAATGAGTGAAAAGTCAAATTCATCTGGTAAGGGAGGGCTCTTGCTTTCCTTAATCCACCGTGCTATTATTACGGTAGTTAAACGGTGGGAGTTCTGGGGAAGCAGACGCTGTCCCGGGTTGGGCATACATGGACTGCACCACCTGTTAGTACCTCAGAGGAGGTTTTTCAAATGCTCAGGTTTCGCGCGCGTTCAAGACTTTGGGTTTTGTTTACATGGATAGCACTGGTGAGCATGGCTTGCTCGCGGCTGCCGTTGCCGCTCTTTACGGGGGGCACGCCGACGCCTGAGGCTGTATCGCCGACGTTGTATGAGCCGGAGGATCTGCCTCCGACAATTCTGGAATTCGGACCGCGATTGGGACAGGAGGTCTCTCCTGACAAGGCGGTGATCACGCTGCGCTTCAATCAACCTATGGATCGTGCCAGTGTGGAGAGCGCTTTGCAAGTGACCCCCGCGGTGGAAGGGAGTGCAACCTGGGTGGATGACCAGACGGTACAGTTCCGCCCCAAAGCTGCCGCGGAGGCAACACGGTATCGGGTGCTGCTGAGTACGGACGCACGGTCTAAGGCAGGCACACCCCTCGCCAGTGAATTGGCGTTTGCTTTTTCCACATTAGGCCCTCTCCAGGCAACCTCTCTCACTCCTGAGGATGGTGCAGAGGATCTGCGGGTCGATACCCCAATTATGATCACTTTCAATCGCCCGGTTGTTCCCCTGAACTGCGCGGGAAAAATTGCCGGGCAAGCGGCCGAGTGCCCGATTCTGCCGCTCACCATTACGCCTTTGATCAATGGACAGGCTACCTGGGTGAATACCTCTTTATATCGTTTCGATCCCAAACCGGGCTGGAATGCGGGGGAGACCTATAAGGTGAGGCTGCAGCAGGATGCCGTTACCAGCACGGATGGTGCGAAATTGGAAGCCGCTTACGACTGGCAGTTCTCGACGGCTCTGCCCAGGATCCTCTCCATTGCGCCCGAGCGGGGGAGCACGGATCTCCTGCTGGATGCCGGCGTGCAGGTGACGTTCAACACGCCAATGGATTCTTCTGCGACTGCGGGTGCTTTCACCGTGATCTCAGAAAAGGGTGAACCGCTCCCCGGAACGATTAGCTGGGAAGATGAGGGGGCGAAGTTGGTGTTCACGCCCACACAGACCATGGCGTTGGGGACGCAGTATATCGTCAGTGTGGGAGAAGGAGCCAAGGCACTGACCGGGGCTCTCCTCGAGAACCCTACGCAGTGGGAATTCATCACGGTCCCTTCTCCGGCTATCGCCGAGATTGTCCCCGAAGACGGGGAGCGCAGCGTTGAACTGTATCAGCCTGTACAGATTGCGCTTGCTGGGGCCATCGATGAAGCCACGATTTTGTCGCATGTTTCTCTTACCCCTGAAATCGATAAGGAAGACCTTTATACCTATTGGGATGGGCGGGTCTTTAACCTTTCTTGGGATAAAGAGCCGCGCACCCGCTACTGTGTCGCTGTGACCCCCGGCATCTCCGATCTTTATGGGAATCAGATGGAGGAGGGGGCGGAATCCTGTTTTACGACCGGTGATCTGCAGTCGATCCTGGCTCCGGCAACGGGCCTGGACATGATCACGTTGGATGCTGCTGAGGTGCCGCGCCTCTACATGATTACACGGAATATGAGCCGCGCTGCTTTCAGCCTGGCGGAGATGACGGAGTCGGATTTCGTCTCCCGGCAGGAGTATGGGAACTCTCTGCGCGATTGGAACGAAACCTTTGACGGCGAACTCAATGAGGCGCAAATCGCCCCTGTGGATCTCACCCGCCAGGAAGCAACCCTGCCCACTGGCTACTATCGCCTGACCTGGGACAGCTCCGAGATGGAGTCCTGGTGGCGCAAAGCCATGCAGATCGCGGTGGTGGATCGGCACGTGACGCTGAAACTTGCCTCTGAGGAGGCCCTGGTTTGGGTAACCGACCTGCGGAGCGGAGAGCCCATTACCGGGACGGAAGTGCGGCTCCTGGATGAGAAGGCGACCTTGCTGGCGGCAGGAACGACCAATGCGGATGGGATCGCGCGTGTCCGTCTTGGTCCTCTCAGCTCGCTTTGGGATCGGGTGATCGCTGTGGTGGGGACGCCGGGCAAAAAAGGCTTTGGTGTCGCCATGAGTGACTGGAATATCGATACCAGTCCGTGGAGTTTCGGACTTTCGGCCGATTATGGGACGTTCTACCCTTATCAGCTCTATTTGTATTCGGATCGCTCGATTTATCGCCCCGGGCAGACTATCTACTTCAAGGGGGTACTGCGTGAGATCGATGATCCCCGCTACACACTCCCCGGCACGCTGCAAGGTGTGGATGTCACGCTCCGCGATACCAATTGGGACCCCGTCTATTCGACGACGTTGGCCCTCTCGGAACTGGGGAGTTTCGAGGGCGCTTTCGAGCTTTTTTCTCAGGCAAAGGTAGGCTATTACACCCTTCAGGCGCAGGTTCCTGGCGTAGAGCGGACATGGGAGCTGCCGTTGACGGTTGCGGCTTACCGCAAACCCGAGTTCGAGGTTTCGGTCGTGGCGGAGCAGCCCGACCTCTTGCAGGGTCAGGAACTGCGGGCTCTGGTCGAGGCTACCTACTATTTCGGCGGGCCGGTGAGTGATGCTCCCTTCCATTGGATGGTGACGGCACAGCCTTATACGTTCTCCCCGGCAGACTTGACCCGGTCGTGGGGGACGGGGGTGCGAGACTGGTGGGAGCCTGAAGTGATCGCACAGGGCGATGGACGTACCGACGGTGAGGGCCGCTTCTTGCTCGAGCTTCCCGCCGAGTTGCAGGCGATGGGTGCGGAGAAGACGCTCGGATCACAGAACTGGGAGATCGAAGTTACACTTACGGATGAGAGCGGCTTCCCGGTCAGCGGCCGTGGCAGTGCGACGGTGCACGCTGCCAGCTTCTATCTGGGGCTGCAACCTCGCGAGTGGGTCGTCCCCGCCGGGCGAAAGGCCACGGTGGATATAAGTGCGCTGGACTGGGGGAGTGAGCCGGTAAAGGGACAGAAGATAGCGGTCACCCTGGCGCAGCGTGACTGGTATCAAATCCCGTCCTCGGAGCCTTTTGCCCCTGTAACCTGGGGGTATACCGATACGGTGATCTCGACGCTCAATGTGACTACGGACGCCAAAGGTGCGGCCGAGGCGGCGGTCACACCGCCTGAGGGCGGCGCTTACGTCGTGATTGCCGAGGCTAAGGATGCTGAGGGCTTTGCCGTGCGCGGTGAGACCGATCTGTGGGTGAGCGGCCCCGAGGGAGCGGCCTGGCAGATGGCGGAAGGACGCGTTACGCCGGTTGCCGATGCGAAGCTTTACCGCCCCGGCGATACGGCCATGATCCAGCTGCCGACGCCCTTTAGCGGACCTTTTCAGGTGTTGATGACCGTTGAGCGCGGGAGCATCCTCGAGGTGCGGCGCTTTGTGTCTGAAGA
>JAVEWB010000187.1:0-5085 GCA_034004765.1 Anaerolineae bacterium | reverse complement strand
ACTTCGCTTTCAACGCCTCTGTGGCCCCGGTCCACGTGCCCCCCTTCTCGGCATCGCTGGCCACCACGATGGCGTAATCGGCCAACGTGTAGATCAGTCGATTCCGCCCCATCGCGGCCCCGACACTGAAGCCTGCATCCGGCCCGTAAGGCGTTGCCAGCGCCAAGTCCCCCCGCGCCAGCGCAGCACGGGTCTCGGGAGGTCGTACAGCCTGTTCGAGACTGTTTGCCAGAATGCCCACCGCAGTGCCGCGCACATCCAGCGAGGCCTGGGCTGACAGCGAATCGACGCCGCGCGCGCCCCCCGAGTACAAGACAAGGCCTGCCTTTGCACAGGCGCTCCCGATGAACTCCGCGCAGGCCTCGCCCTCCGCATCGACGTTGCGGGAGCCCACGACGGCCACACCCGGCTGTCCCAACAGCGCCCGCTCGCCGGCCCCAAAGATCACCGCCGGCGCGGCAGCACGGAGCCGCTCCCGCCAACGCTGCGGGTAATCGCTATCGGCACGCGTCACCACCCAGAGCCCCAGTGACGTCAGCCGCTCCAGCTCAATCGCCAGAGCACCGCCGCGATCCAACAAGCGAGCCAATCGCTCCGCATCCTCATCCGATGCCCCCAATGCCTGTTGAAGCTCCAGAGAAGAGATCCCCAACAAGGCTCCGGGGCGCTTTAGCGTGGACTCCTGCAAGCGCTGCGCTATGGGATTCCACTCGCTCAACGTCAAAGGCTTCAGCTCGGGGCGATTCGACAACCCGAGACGGGAACATAACAACACCATCGCCTGTGCATCTGCAGTCAAGTGCATCGTCGTCATCTCCAAGATCACTGAAATACTGAAAGCGCTGAGAAAAATTGCCCAGGCCTCCCCCAAATGCTCAGTGAAAAGATCTCCTATTCGCCGTGCAAGTCCTCAAGAGTTCCCCACGCCCTGGCGATCACGCGGCGCGGCACAGGCCAGAGCGAAAGGATAAACACGCTCGCATCCATGTGTCCGCAGGAGCCACCCGGCCAGCGTAAACGTCCAACGGGAGTCCACAATATCATCCACCAGCAAAACCGGCCCGGGCCGCACAGACGCCGTAAGCGCCCCCAACGTATCTCTGAC
Source organism: Anaerolineae bacterium (assembly GCA_034004765.1). Taxonomy (GTDB): domain Bacteria; phylum Chloroflexota; class Anaerolineae; order B4-G1; family SLSP01; genus JAVEWB01. The sequence goes on along the minus strand of JAVEWB010000187.1, from coordinate 3,980 downwards.
ATTGCTCGCCTGCATGAAGCTGTTAGCCATCATCTTCTGCTCCGGCGCATCGGCCTTGCGCTCCAATGCTGGAACGAAAGGCAGGCCAAGCGCGGACGCCAGCCGTTCAGCAAAACCACAGACCAAATGCGGATGGCGACGTGACGGAATCGCCGTCACCCAAGTCGGCATAGGGTTCGGTCGCCAACTATGCAGGATCAACGTCGCCGCCGCGCTGACCAACTGATCATCGAATCGGCCATCCGTGTACTTGCCCTGACGCACCCACCGGCCCCATCCCATATCCCCATAATAACACAAAGTCCGTCCGGGTTCATTCTGCTCGTGGCTAGGAATGGTCACTTTCTTGCCGGGGAATAACCCTCCAGGCCAGCGGAGGCGCGGCTCGATCAGCAGCGTATCCTGTTTCAAGAAGGTAACGGCCTCGGCGACAAGGTCCGAAGCCACCGTATTCGAAAGCCCTCGCCCCACGCAATTCGCGCATCGCCCGCAGGGTGCAGCGGCGGGATCGTCCAACGCACGCGCCAGGAACTCCATGAGACAGCCGTCGTGGTTCACATAGGCCTGCATCTGTGCCAGTTCTGCACGTCGCAATGCGGTGACCTGTTCAATGTGCGCAACATCAAGCTGCCAGGGATTAAGGGTGCGGAAATAACGCCGGGGCGGTGATGTCTGATCGATCCCGACAGCGCCGTCAAGTTCCAAGAGTTTCAGGGCCTTTTCGACCATGAAGTTCGACACATTCACGTGATTGAGAAGTTCAGGAATCGAAAGCTCTCCCCAACGCTCCAGGGCCGCAACAATGGCCCGCATCGACTCCGGCGGCGGGAAAGCACTGTCGATGAAATAATCCTGAATCTCATCGTCCTCCTGGCCGTTCAACAAGATCCCATAGGCCCGATCCACCGCGCGCCCGGCACGCCCGACCTGTTGATAATAAGCGATGACCGAGCCGGGCCGCTGAAAATGAATGACGAAGCCAAGATCGGGCTTGTCAAAGCCCATTCCCAGCGCCACCGTAGCCACAAGTGCTTTGATCTCGTTATGCAGCAGCGCATCCTCCAGAACGACACGCTGCTCCGTCGCCAATCCGCCATAGTAAGCCTCTGCAGGTATACCCTTGGATTTCAACCAGTGGGCCACCCGCTCCGTATCGGCGACTGTCAGACAGTAAACCACCCCACTTCCGGGGAAACGAGGAAGATACTGCGCCAACCAGGCCAGGCGCTCACTCTGATCCGCCAACCGGATATTCTGAAGCCGCAGTGAAGCCCTTGCCAACGGTCCCCGGAGCACCACGAGATCGGTACCTAACTGCGCCTGGATATCGGCAACCACGCGATCGTTCGCCGTGGCCGTCGTACCCAGCACAGGAACGCTCTGCGGGAGATGCTGTAAGATGCGGACAATACGGCGGTAATCCGGCCTGAAATCATGCCCCCAATCGGAGATACAGTGTGCCTCGTCCACCACGAACAATCCCACACGCCCCTGAATCTTCGGCAGCACCGACTCAAGGAAGCGCTGGTTGTTCAGCCGCTCCGGGGAGACCAGCAGGATATCACACCGACCTTCGGCCAGGGCAGCCTCGGCAGCATCCCAGCATTCGCGATTGGAGCTGTTGATGGTTTCCGCGTGCAGACCGATGCGCTCCGCCATCGCGATCTGATTGCGCATCAAAGCCAGCAGCGGGCTGATCAACAAAGTCGGCCCTGCCCCCGCCTCCCGGCGCAGCTTCGTCGCCAGGAAATAGACCAGGCTCTTCCCCCACCCCGTGCACTGAACCACCAGCGTGCGCCGCCGGTGCACGGCCACCTGCTCGATCGCCTCCCACTGCCCGGGGCGGAAATCCACCTGCGGCCCCAACATCTGACGCAACAGCTCCAGTGTATGCGTTCTCGCGTCGTCCATCTCTCGAACTCCTTGCACAACGACAAAACCCATGTGGATAAGACAAATCGTCAAAGAACGCGGAACATCGTGAAGAACATAGAGTTGATGGAACAAGACAAATAAAACAATTTCGCGACTGCACAGATTCTATACTACAACGCATTCTTTGCAACTACTACAAAATCAACGTGGTGCCAAAAGTGCAAAACGGTGGAAGTGTCACGAACTCAGCGTCATGCCATTCGTGTATTCGTGTCCCATTCGTGGTCGGCACACAGGACCAGTCAATAGTCACGCGCGGCCCGTGCGGAGCCAGGCGGCCCAGTCAGGACGGCCGTTCTCCTCCGCCGCGCGTGCGGCGGCCTCCCAATCATAGGCCACCGCGACATCCTGCACCGCCCACTTTCCAGCCTGCCGCGAAACGATGGCGTACCGGGCGTGGGGCATGCCGGTCTCCATCGCGTGAGGAAAGGGCAGGTCGTCCGTGTAAGCGGGTAGGCCCACGCTGCCGGGATTCACCAGCAACTGCCCACGCGGCAACAGAAGAGCTTCGGGGCTATGATCGTGCCCACAGAGAACGACCGGCTGGGTTATAGAGCGCAGTAGGGTCTCAAGGGCAAGCGCATTCCGCAACACCACCTCTCGCTCCCGCACCTCCCGCAGCAGGTAGACGTCATCGCACTCCGGCGTCCCGTGGCACAGGTAAAACAGGTCATCCACCACCAGTGTCATCGGGAGCGAGGCCAACCACTGCACGTGGTGTGACGCGAGAGAGGCCCGGACATACTGCAGTGTCGGGGAGTCCTCCGACTGTGCGGGTGCAAGAATGACACGATCCTGGTTTCCCTTCACGGTGACAGCCGACAAGCCCAGAAGCAGCTCCGCCGTTCCCGCAGGATCGAGCGGGCCGTAGAGACAATCCCCAAGATTCATCATCCGCCGGATGCCACGCCGCGTAATATCAGCCAAAACCGCTTCCAGCGCCCAGCGATTCCCATGCACGTCCGAAATAACCGCAACCTCGATCATCCGGGAAGCATCTGCTTTCGTCGCCCCACCTCTTCGACGTAGGCCAGCGACTGGTGTCGGAAGTAGGTGTTGTACAACTCCGCGTAATGGCCGCCCTGCGCCATCAATCCCTCGTGGTCGCCCTCCTCGATGATCCGCCCCTTGCGCAGCACAATAATGCGATCGACGGCGCGCACGGTCGAGAGGCGGTGCGCGATGAGGATGGAGGTCGTGGACTTGAGCAGCAGATCCGTCGCCTCCTGGATCTGCGCCTCGGTGAAGGGATCGATGCTCGCCGTGGCCTCGTCCAAGATGAAGACCGCAGGGTGCTGCACCAGCACCCGCACCAGCGCGACGAGCTGCCGCTGCCCCATCGAGAGCCGCCCGCCCCGCTCGCCCACGTCGGTCAGCAACCCTTCCGGCAGCGTCTCCAGCCATTCACCGCCGCCGATCTGCCGCGCCACTGCCGCGATCTCCGCATCCGTGATCTCCGACGCGCCGTAGCGGATGTTCTCGGCAACCGTCCCGGAGAAGAGGAAGGGCATCTGCGAGACAATCCCCAACTGCCGCCGGTAGCCGTGCAAATCGAACGTGCGGATGTCCCGCCCGTCGATCAAAATGCGCCCCTCCTGGAACTCGTAGAAACGCGCAATCAGTTTGGCGATGCTGCTCTTGCCCGCACCGGTGTGCCCTACCAGCGCCACGCTCTCGCCGGGCGCGATGTGAAGCGAGAAGCCGTCCAGCACCTGCTCCTTCTCCGAGTAACGAAAGCAGACGGCCTCGAACGTGACCTCGCCCTTGAGCTGCGGCACCGGCTCTGAAGCACTCTGGTGGACGGTCGATTCCGCATCGATGAGCGCAAAGACGCGCTCGGCGGCGGAAAGGCCTCCCTGGAACTGGCTCCAGAAGGCGGAGATGTTAATCATCGGGAACCAGTACTGATCCAGGCTGAGGATAAAGAGGTACCAGTTCCCCACGGAGATCGCGCCCCCTATCGCAGCCAGGCCGCCCCAATAGGTCAGCGTGGCGGTCCCCACCCCGGCCAGCCCGTTGAGGATGGGGAAGACGACGGCCATCGT
>JAVEWB010000003.1:0-24759 GCA_034004765.1 Anaerolineae bacterium | reverse complement strand
GGGGGTAACGCAGGTAGAACGCACTGCAGGTGCAACGCACTTTCCGAAGTGCGTTGCACCTTGACATTCTTCTACGCCTCATCCACAGCGTGGCCGCAGTGAGGGCAAACAGGCTCAGCGCCGCCGCCTGTTCCATGGATAATCGCCCACTCCTGCCCACAATAGGAGCATCGCCAACGCTGTACCGGCGCTTCAGGTTCACCGACCACCAACGCTGCGCCTTCGACCAGGGCTTTCGCCACTTTGTACCGGGCCGTAGTGAGCATACGTTGAAACGTGGAGCGAGAAACGGTCATACGTGCACCTGACTCAGCTTGCGGCAGCCCTTCCAGGTCCGCCAGCCGCAAAGCCTCCAGTTCCTCGAGCGAGAGCTGAATTTGCGGCAGCTCGGGCAGCGGCTTCCCCACCGGTTTATAGACCAGGGTTGCCGGAGCATAACAGACGGTGCGCTGCTTGCGCGGACGCGGCATGGTTAGTCCGCCTTATCCTCTCCTTCGCAGGGCTCATCGTCATGGTCATCATCATGGTGATGGTGATGGTGGTGGCTTTCCCCGTGCTCGCCTTCTTCACTTTCCCCCTCATGATGATGCCGATGGCCCGGGCCACCCTCACCTTCCTCGTCCTGTCCCATCGGCAAATAAACAATCTCAGCGCCAACAGCCGCAGCCAGGTACTCCAACTCCGACGTGCGAAGATGCGAGCTTACGAAGGTAAGCTCGCTGCCCTCAACAGCCACAACGGTAAACTGCGGACGTCTCGTTCCGGGCCCCGCATAGCGCCTCTTACGTACGAAAATACGTGTCATCGCAACCTCCTATCTTAAGTCGATACTAATTATGGGTATATACCCATAATTAGTATAACACCTTTTCAATCGAAAATCAAGAGGAAGAAAGGAGTAAAGCAGTTGCCCCTGGTCAAAACCATGCTATCATGACATGGATTCACAGGGAACGACAGAGACTATCTGTCCCCACATCGCATGGGAAACGTACCTGGATGAAGAGGAGATCGTAAAGAGATGCCACATATCGGTATTCCAGAGCTTATAATCATTCTGGTGCTTGCACTGATCATCTTCGGGCCCAGCCGTGTCAGCAGCCTGGGCGGCGAGCTTGGTAAAGGGATACGGGCTTTCCAGGAAGGGCTCAAGGGGCCTAAAAAGCCCGAAGACGACGAATCGCACAACTCCACACCGGATGCATAATCATCAGCCTTACAGCCCCTCAAGGATGATCCGCACCAGATTGCGCCGCTGAAAAACCATGGACTTTTTTAATATTGGAACATGGGAAGCCCTTGTCCTAGCCCTCTTAGCACTGCTGCTTTTTGGGCCGGAGGACATGCTCAAAGCTGCGCGAAAGCTGGGAGCTTTCGCGCAAGAGCTGAGGCATCTATGGCAAGAAGCGGCTTCAAGCCTGGATCTGGATACGCTGGACGAATCGCAAGGGCAAACAGAGAACGCTGTTCCCCATTCATCAGCAGCCAGCGACCGGCCTTCTTCTCACTCCATACCCTCAGAGGACCATGACCGACCGTGAATTGACACCCCTGGAACACATCCAAGAGCTGCGGCAGCGGCTTATTCGGGCGTTGATCGCATTGTTCATAGGAACCTTAGCAGGTACGTCCCTTGTCACGCCGGCCGTTGAAACGTTGATCAGCCCGCTGGGAGAAGGGAACATCATTGTCCTGAGTCCTACCGAGGCCCCCCTGATCTACTTCAAAGTAGCGCTCTACCTGGGCACTGTTCTGGCCCTGCCCTTTATCCTGTACCAGATTTACCTCTTCATCGCACCGGGGCTTCGCCCTGACGAGCGCAAGTTCCTTCTGGCAGGCATTCCAGCAGCCTTGATCCTGTTTGCCATCGGGACACTGTTCTGTTTGAAAATCATCCTGCCCTTCAGCATGCCGGTGCTGATGAGTTTCTTCCAGGAAGTTGTACAACCCACTTACTCCCTACAGCAGTATCTTTCCTTCGTCACCACGCTGCTCCTGTGGATGGGGCTGCTTTTCGAGACGCCGCTGGTGATCTACGGGATCGCGCTGGCGGGGTGGGTCACCCCCAACACCCTGGCCAAAGCGCGCAAGCTGGTCATCTTCTTCGCCGCCGTCCTGGCGGCGGTGATCACACCGACAACGGATCCGGTCACCATGCTGTTGGTCACCGGCCCATTTATCGTCCTTTACGAGGTAGGGTTGATCCTGGCCCGACTGGCCGTTCGGCAGCGTCGTCACAGCGCCAGAGCGACCGGGTAATGAGAACAAAACTGCGGGGGTGGCTTCACCCCCGCAGTGTATAGATTCCGGACGTGCTGCTTATAGTGCTTCGGGCAGCACCGTCACATCCCCACCCTGGATATAGGTTTCCAGGCGGTCGAGTGCCTCATCATCGGGGATCTGAATCGGCGGCGATTTCATGAAATAAGCCGAAGGCTCGACAATCGCCCCCGCCAGTTTCCGATCCAACGCCAGCTTGGCGGTGCGGACGGCATCGATGATCACGCCGGCGCTGTTCGGGCTGTCCCAGACCTCCAGCTTGAGCTCCAGGTTCAACGGGATATTGCCGAAAGTAGTCCCCTCCATACGGATATGGCACCACTTGCGGTCCTCGAGCCAGGGAACATAGTCACTGGGGCCCACGTGGATATCGTGATCGGCGATGGGATATGGGATCTGGCTGGTCACGGCGCGCGTCTTGGAGATCTTTTTCGATTCCAGCCGCTCGCGCTCCAGCATATTCAGGAAGTCGGTATTGCCGCCGAAGTTCAACTGATAGGTACGATCGATCCGCACCCCGCGATCCGTGAACAACCGTGCCAGCATCCGGTGCAAAATCGTCGCACCGACCTGGCTCTTCACGTCATCACCGATCACAGGAAGGCCGCGCTCGGCAAAGCGGCGCTGCCAATAGGGCTCGCGGGCGATGAAGACCGGGATGCCGTTGACCAGCGCGCAGCCGGCATCCAGGACCTGCTCCACATACCACTTGGTTGCCATCTCACTCCCCACAGGGAGGAAGTTGACGACCACGTCCGTCTTCGTATCTTTGAGAATGCCCACGATGTCCGCGGTGGGGCCAGGCGCTTTCTCGATCACCGGCGTGAGGTACTTTCCCAATCCATCATGGGTCATACCACGATACACCGGCACCCCCATGTGGGGTACATCCGTAATGTGATACGTATTATTGGGGGCTGCAAAGATGGCCTCCGATAAATCCTTGCCGACCTTCGTGGCGTTAATTTCAAAAGCTGCTGTGAACTCAATGTCACGAACATGATAAGGGCCCAGCCGAGGATGCATAAGCCCGGGGATAAATTCATCGTCGGAAGCATCACGATAAAAATGAACCCCTTGAACCAGTGCGGAGGCGCAGTTTCCCACACCAATGATCGCCACGCGAATCTTCTGTTCACCCATTTAGAGAACCTCCCTGTATTTTTACAGACATAGATACTTCTTAGTGCATCGAAGTATCATAATAACGGTAAGAGATTTGTCAATTCCAGTTTCGAAAACAGCGGAGTTTCAGGGCTCCACCGGACCCAAAGGGAGCCGCACGCTAAACGTGCTCCCCTTGCCCAGTTCGCTCTTCACCGCAACACTCCCGGCATGCGCCTCAACAATCTCTTTGACTAACGAGAGGCCCAATCCGGTCCCTCCATAGCGTCGGCTCATGCTCCCATCCACCTGGTAGAAACGTTCAAAAATACGTTCCACCTTATCCGCAGGGATGCCAATGCCCGTATCCGTGACCTCCAGGACCAGCACCTCATCTTCTTGCTTCAGAGACACGGTGATCGAGCCGCCCTTAGGGGTAAACTTGAGGGCATTCCCCAGAAGATTATCCAACACCCGGCGCAGATAGGTGGCATCGCCGCGGATCTTGGGAAGCGCCGGAGCAACCTCCTCACAGAACAGCAGCCCGGCCTGAGCCGTTGCCACCTTGAAATCTTTCAATGCCCCCCTAGTCAGTTCAGAGAAATCTACCGGCTGACACACCGGAGCATGGGTCTCTACCTCCAGAATGGCGTTGATGTCAGAGACCAAATCAGTGAGCATCTGCATCCGGCGCGCGATGATCGCCACCGGATCACGCTGCGCAGGCAAGAGTTCACCCAGGCTCCCATTATCCAAAAGCTCAGCATACCCTCGCGCAATAGCAAGAGGGGTGCGCAGTTCATGGGAGACGTTTTGGATGAACTGGTTTTTAAGGGAATCCAACTCTCTTTGCTTCTCCAAAGCGCGTGCCAGCTCTACCGTGCGCTGCTCCTCTTCCGCAAAAATGCGCGCGTTCTCGATAGCGATGGCGGCCTGTGCTGCGAAAGCCAGCGCCAGGCGCGCATGTTCCTGCGTATAGAAGCCGGGTTCGTGCTTATCCAACGCGATCATCCCAATCAGGCGATCCCCGAAGAAAAGCGGCACCCCCAGCCAGGAACGGATCCGCGCCTGGGCATGGGGCTCACGGTGAAAGTTCTTATAGAGTGCCGGGGCATCTTCAAGAATCAACGGCGCGCGTGCAGCAATCACCTCCCGGTTGGGGTTATCGCTTGCAAGCAGATCAAAGGCTGTCCCTAACAGCGCCTCCAGGTTCGGGAAGCCATGTCCGCCAATCATCGTCAAATGATTTTCGGACAACTGCTGTACCGAGGCACTGTCATAAGGAATCACCTTCTGCAGCTCGCTCAAGATCAGCTCCAGAACCTCCTGGAGATTCAATGTCGCGCTCAACGCCTGCATGGCCGCCTGGAGCGTCTCTGCTTCACGGCGGCGGCGAGCCTCAGCATCCAGCAGACGTGCGTTCACCACCGCATTGACACACTGCTGGGCCAAAGCCTGAATAAAGGCCACCTCCTGCGGCGTGAAATGCCGCGGCTCACGATGCCACAACACCAGTTCGCCCAGGAGTTCCTCCTGCTTCACTATAGGTACGATGAGAAGCGCCTTGATTTTCTCAATGTCTGCTACATAAGCAGGCAAACACTCGGGACACTCTGCAAGATCTGCCATTTGAAATGTACGCTGCTCCAACATCACGCGGATCAACGGCGTGGGCTCTGCCGTTACAGAAAGCTCGTTGAGCGCCTCCATAAACGCCTTCCCTACGCCATATCCCGCCGCTGCATACAGCCGTCCATTCGGACGAAATGAAAAAACGGTACTGGCATGAGAGTGGGAAAGCTCAGCAGCATGTCGGGCGATGGAATCAAACACTTGCTGCAGGTCAAACACCGAGGTGACCTCACGGCTCACACGCGTAATTGTCGCCAATTCGTCGGCCCGGCGTCGCAAATCGGCGTTCAGCAGCGTCTGCGCAACAAGATCAGCGATCTGGCTGGCGAAGGTGATCTCATCGGGATACCAGGGGCGCGGCTCACCGACATGTTCGTGGCGGACCACGCCAATCACCTGACCATGAAGACGAATGGGGGCCTGAAGGCTGGCTCCAATATTGTGGAGGGTCCAATAATCTTCCACGAGTTCGGTAGTCCGCAAATCCGTTCTGACATCCTCAGCGTCAATCGCCTGCCCCGCATACAGTGCGGCAAAATAGCGCGGGTAGCGCCGGATCTGCACGTCCTCGCGACGCTTCAAATGTGCCGACGAATAGCCAAAAGCCTCCAGGCATACAAGCTCCTGATTTTCGGCAGACAAGGACCAAAGACTCACCATGCTCACGGCTAAAGTCTCCGCCGCGTTACGGGCAATCACTTCGAAGGCCTCTTCGCAATGTCCCTCAGCCAGAGCAGGGTACGTGGCCAGACGAGCAATTGTTGCCTGCTGACGGCGCATGCGCTCTAACAGACGTGCCTTCTCCTCTTCACCCTGCTTGCGTGCAGTGATATCCTCCTGAATCGCCACAAAATGCGTGAGCACATTCTCCTGATCGAAAATAGGAGAAATAGATTCCGTAACCCAGTAAATCTCCCCATTCTTTTTCTCGTTCGGAAATTCTCCCGACCATTCCCGCCCTGACATGATGGTGAACCATAACTGTTCGTGCTGGGCCGGCGTCGCCTTATCAGATTTCAGAATACTCGTACTCTTTCCAATCACCTCTTCAGCCGCATAGCCTGAGAGCTGGCTGAATTTAGGGTTAACGTATTCGATGATCCCATCCACATCCGTGATAACAACGGCTGCCGGATTCTGCTCAATCGCCCGTGATAATTTGCGTAGTTCTTCATCCGCCTTTCGATGTGCCAGCCGTACCCGAGCATCCTGCAGCTCGCGTTCTACAGCCGGCCCCAGGCGGGTCAGGTTACCCTTCATCACATAATCGTGGGCTCCCGTTCTCATCGCCTCAACCGCAATCTCCTCACCAATGGTCCCCGACACAATGATAAAAGGGAGGTCTATCTGGCTTTCCTGCATAATGCGCAGGGCGTCCAACCCACTGAAACCCGGCATGGCGTAGTCAGAGATCACAAGATCCCAGGACTCACGTGCCAGTGCCAGGCGCAGGGATTCCGCTCTATCAACCCGTTCGAAAGTGAGTACATAGCCAGCACGCTGAAGCACGCGCACAATTAGCAGGGCGTCGTCTTCCGAATCTTCAACGATCAACAGATGCAGCGGTTCGGTCATAGCAACCTCCTTACCTTGATGGAGGAGCAGCATTCAATGCCAGCCAGTACAGTCCCAGACACTGAACAGCTTTGATGAACTGGTTGAAGTCGACAGGCTTCTGAATATAACTATTTGCTCCCAGATTGTAGCTTGCAACGATATCAGATTCCTCATCCGAAGTAGTGAGCACCACTACCGGCAAAGATCGCGTACGTTCATGAGCACGTAAGGAACGCAAAACCTCCAGACCATCCAACTTGGGCAGTCGTAGATCCAAAAGCACAACCTCCGGCAAATCCTCAGGATTCCTGTCGGCGAAAGCTCCCTGGGCAAAGAGATAATCCAAAGCCTCCACGCCGTCATGCACGACCACGACCCGGTTCTGAATATCCCCTTTTTTCAATGCCCGCAGTGCCAGCAGCTCATCATCAGGACTGTCTTCAACCAACAAAATTGTCTTCACTTCCGTACTCCCTTTTATCAGAGCGTAAAGTAAAACGTCGCGCCTTTTCCCACTTCCCCTTCAGCCCAGATACGGCCCCCATGTCGATGAACAATCCGCTGCACCGTCGCCAATCCCACGCCGGTACCCTCAAACTCATCGGCCTGATGCAGCCGCTGAAAAGCCTGAAAAAGTTTATCCGCATACGCCATATCAAAACCGGCCCCGTTATCCCGTACGAAATAGGTAACCGAGCCTTCGACATCCAGCGTGCCCACTTCAATGCGTGGGTGAGGCTGCTTACCGGTAAACTTCCAGGCATTGCTCAGCAAGTTCTCCAACATGATACCGAGCAGATGCGCGTCCCCTCGCGCGCTCATACCATCGGCAATCACCCATGCCACCTCACGCTGGAGTTGAGATTCTTGCAGTCTTGTCGCCACTTCCCGAGCGAGAGCACTCAGATCAACCTCTTTGTAGTGCATCTCACTGCGCGTCAACCTGGAGAGATTCAAAAGATCATCAATTAACTGGCCCATTCGTTGGCTGGCCAATCGGACGCGCCGCAGATAATCCTGTCCCTGAGCATCCAGGCGCTCGCCATAGTCCTCCAGAAGCGCCTGGCTGAAGCCATCGATGCTCCGCAGGGGCGCACGGAGGTCATGCGAGACAGAGTAAGCAAATACAGATAATTCCTTGTTGATCGCCTCTAATTGGGCAGTCCGCTCACGAACCCGCTGCTCCAACGCTTCATTGAGTTGGCGAATCTCGGCCTCAACTTCCTGCCGTCGATAAATCTCCTGTTGGGCAGCCTCATAGAGCCTGGCATTCCCGATCGCCGTTGCCAATTGATCAGCGATAGTCTGCAATGTGAAAGTGTCGCTCTCAGAAAAGGCGTTGAGCTCGGTGCTCTCTGCGGTCAGAACACCGATCATCTCATCTTGCAACTTGATAGGGACCGCCAATTCGGAACGGGTTTTCATCTCTTCCGAAATGCGGTAATAGCGCGGCTCGGCACTGACATCAGGCACGATTAAAGGCTCTCCATGAGTAGCTACCCAGCCAGTGATACCTTGTGACCCCATTCGCAACCGTACTTTCCCTTCAAAGGGCATAAAAATAGGCGGGGACACCGCTCTGACCACCAGCTCATCCCCCTCCACAAACAGAATCGCAACGTTGTAGTAATGAAAAGTATCGTTGATCAAGGCTACTGCCTGATGCAGCAGTTCATCCAGAGCCAGAATAGCCGTTGTCCGCTGCCCAATGTCGGCAATCAATTCCAGCCGCGCGGCTCGTTCCCGCAGCGTTTCTTCTGCCCGCTTCCGTTCAGTGATATCCTCTACAATCGCGATTCCCCCTCTGGTCTCCCGCTTCTCGTTATAGTAGGGAGCGGTGCGCATCGAAATAAACACGGGTCCAGCATCACGGAGTGTATGATAGGGACCTTCATAGTTCCCCATCTCGCCTCGCAGCGCAGCAGACAGCGCAGGGAGGAGCACCGGATCCCCCAACGTTTTGAGGTCCACACCCATCAATTGACCACGATGAGAACGCATAATCTCAGCGAAGCGGGCGTTGAGTGCCGTAATATGCAGGGAGTGGTCGTAATGAAAAATGCCAACCGGCGAACGTTGGAAAAGCAAGCGGTAGCGTTCCTCGCTGTGTTTGAGCACCTCCAAGATATGTTTCTGCTCAGTGATATCCTGATAGATGCCCAAGACGGCGATGACGTTGTCGCTGGCATCCCGCAGCGGAACTTTGCTGGTGCGCATCCAGACCTGGTGTCCCTCCAATGTGACCTGGGGTTCCTCATAATCAAGCTTTGCATTGCCTGTCTGCAGCACCTGCAGGTCATCCAAGCGATACTGCTCTGCCAGTTCTGCCCAAGGCATATCAAAATCGCTCTTTCCCACAATGTCTTCCGAACGCTCCAGCCCTGCATCCGCCGCAAATTCACGATTGCAGCCCAGGAAAGTTAGGTCATACCCTTTCCAGAAAATGGCCTGCGGGAGATTATCCATGATCGATTGCAGCATCTGCTGGGATCCCTGCAGCGCCTGCTGCATCTGCATGACCTCCCCGGACAGCGAATACGTCATTAGCAACACGACAGCAAAATTGGTATACTCCAGCAAATAGATAAAACGGTACGAGCTGACACTGAGCGCCAGGTCATTCAATATCCCAATCGACATAAATACCATGACCCCAAGCAGCGGGCGAATCCTCTCAGCGTGGCTGCTTTGATAAAGTTTGATGGCGATCCACGTAAGGTAAGCAAAAGTAAGCGTGCCCACGATGTCCTGCAAATGAATTAGCGGACCTCGCAGCACCCCGTAGTAAACGATTGGCTCCCCCCAGGGAAGCAAGATCTCCCTAATTGCAGAGCGGTCGCGCAGCCAGGCCAGGCCGCTCTGGTCCAACAAACAGAACACAGCGCTGCTGACCAGGTACAGGCTGACGATTACCGGCCACTTTTTCAAGTGAGCACAAGCACAGTATACTTTGAAAAACCAAAGAAAGGCCACCACCGTCAAGGCTAACGAGGATTCCTGGAGACGCTGCCAGAGATGGCCTTCAGCAAGTGAAGAAGCATTGTACAATCCCACCGCCAGGCAATCATAAGCCACCATCGCAAAACATAGCAGCGCAAATGCCAGGCCTTCTCTGTATGTTTTGCGGCGCAAATAAAGCAGCAAATGATAGAGGCCAACATACGCTGTAATGCCGCCTATGACTGCTACGGGGACACTGAACCCAACCATATCCATTATTCTCAGTAATTGTTTGAGGCTAGCTAAAACTTAAAAAAGCAAAGGCCACTATTTAACTCCTGTTCTTATTGTACTTCAACCGACACAGAGTCAACCTTTGACAGAATGCCGTACAGAATTTCGTTTGCCAAACCGGACTTGTGAGGTATAGTCTTAATTGAATACTGTGTGAATCCGAAGTTGCTCCCTAAGCACGAGTAAAGGAATATGGAAAAGAGCGAAACAACTCAACCAGTGAACAATGAGCCCGTCGGTGATCCCGTGCCGGGGCAATCTAGTATTACGGCCATACGTCTCCAGCCAGCAGGAAAACCTTATCACTTTCTTGACACATCCAGCATCCATCCTGAAACAGGCGACTGGGTTGTGGTAGAAACCGTGTACGGCCCGCAGGTTGGACAGGTCGTCAAAGTCAACATCCCCCTGCCCGAAGATACTTCAGAAAAAGAACTCAAACCCGTTCTGCGACGGGCAAGCGGGCTGGATATGGCCCAGCATCAGGCACTGCAGAAACAGGCCCGGCACATGGTCGCCATTGCACGTGAGGAACTGCAGTCCCTCAATGTCAAGGACAGCAAGGCTGTCTCGGCCGAATTTACTCTGGATGGGAAAAAAGCCATCCTCTTCTTCACCGGCAATCTCTCCAACAAGGACCGTAACGCGCTTCAACGCCACCTCGGGAGCGCAATGAACTGTCACATCGAACTGCGACCCATAGGCCCTCGGGATCAAGCCAAATGTTTAGGTGGGTACGGCGTCTGCGGAGAGCCACTCTGCTGCGCTCGTTTTCTTACCGATTTCCAGGTAGTCTCCATCCGTATGGCCAAAGACCAGGCCATCTCCATGGCCCCCAGCGATATCACGGGCATGTGTGGGCGGCTGCGCTGCTGCCTGGCATACGAGCACCAGGTATACAAAGAGGAGAGCAAAGGGCTACCCAAGCGCAAAGCCCGCGTGCGGACGGAAAACGGCATAGGGCGAGTCGTGGATTGGGATGTCCTCAAAAGTGAGGTTATCGTTGAGATCCCTCCAGATGGGCCGCGCGTCAGTCGCGAACGGTTCCGGTTCTCGGTGGATGAGATAGAAGTCCTTCCTCCCGATGAAGAATCGTAATCTTGGGTACATCTGATACTGTCAGGAACCCATGAAACTCATCATTCAGATTCCTTGCTATAACGAAGAGCAGACACTGCCGCAGACCATGCAGGATCTGCCGCGTGATATTCCCGGCGTGGACGAGATAGAGTACCTGGTCGTCGACGACGGGAGTATCGATGGCACGGTCGAGGTAGCGAAAGCACTGGGGATCCATCACATTGTGCATCATGCGGCCAATCAGGGACTGGCCCGGACTTTCATCAGCGGCCTGGAAGCAGCCCTTCAGGCAGGCGCCGACATCATTGTCAACACCGATGCCGATAACCAATATCGCGGCGAGGATATTCCCCGCCTCATTCAACCGATTCTGGAAGGCAGCGCGGATATCGTGGTCGGGGACCGGGGCATGACCCACCACCCCTACTTCTCCCCCACCAAACGTCTCTTGCAGCAAATCGGGAGCTGGGTCGTAGGGATAGCGGCAGGGGTCTCCATACCCGATGCGACCAGCGGCTTTCGTGCACTAAGCCGGGACGCGGCGCTGCAGACCTTAGTCTTGAACAACTATTCCTACACGCTGGAGACGCTGATCCAGGCCGGAGCACGGCGTATGGCGGTGCAGTATGTCCCTATCCACGTTAACCCTCAAACTCGGCCCTCGCGGCTGATGCGGAACACCACGGACTTCATCACCAATTCCGGTGCGACCATCATCCGCGCCTATACCATGTACCGGCCCCTGAGAATTTTCCTTATGCTGGGAGGGGGAATGAGCCTGATAGGCCTGCTCTTGGGAATCCGATTCCTCTATTTCTACCTTGCCGGCAGCGGTGGGGGACATGTGCAATCGCTGATCCTGATGGCCGTCCTGCTCATCGTCGGGTTCCAGACCTGTTTGATCGGCCTATTAGCGGATCTGGTGGGCTTCAACCGCAAAATATTGGAAACGACGCTCTATCGCCTGCGGAAAATAGAACTCCAATTGGATAGAAGGAAAGATGGTTAAAGCCGCTAGGGAACTCTGGGAATATCGTGAACTGATCTACAACCTGGTGCTGCGAGATCTGAAAGTTCGCTACAAGAACTCGTTCCTGGGCGTAATATGGTCATGGCTCAACCCGCTGCTGATGATGATCGTTTTCACCTTCGTCTTCAGCATCCTGCGAGGCGAGTCCATGCGGGACTTTCACATCTTTGTCTTAAGCGCACTGCTCCCCTGGAACTTCTTCTCCGGTGCGGTGATGGGTGGCATCCACAGCATCACCGGCAACGGACACCTGATCAAAAAGGTCTATTTTCCACGCGAGATCCTGCCGATTGCCACCGTTCTCTCCAGCTTGGTGAACTTTTTAATCGCCCTGCCGGTGCTTTTCATATTGGCGTTGATCTCCGGCGTGCCGCTCAACCCCTGGATGCTTCTCCTACCCATTCCCATCCTCGTGGAGACGCTTTTTGCCCTTGGAATCGTGCTGGTTCTCTCGACACTGGAAGTCTTCTACCGCGACACACACATGCTCATGGAAGTAGCCATGCAGGCCTGGTTCTTCCTCACCCCTATCTTCTATCCGGTAGAGCAGCTCCCCCAACAGGTGCTGCTGTTGGGCCAGGTCATCAATCCGCGGCGGCTGATTTTCTGGGTCAACCCTATGGCTTCCATCGTCAATACCTATCAGGACATCCTTTATCGAGGAGCTTTTACCTCGCTCGATTTTCTTGCGCGTACAGCGGTGACCGCGCTCCTGATTTTAGGCCTGGGGTATGGGTTCTTCCTACACTATAGTGGGCGTTTTGGGGAAGAAGTCTAATAAAATAGGAACGCAGTATGAAGATGGTTGTGGTCGAAGATAAACCTGAGGGCAGTTCCGCTGCTCTCTCCGATCTGGACGTCCCTCTGCTCAATGAACGGCTGGAGCAGTGCACGACAGAAGAGATCCTGATGTGGGCGTGGCAGACCTTTGGGTCGAAAGTGACCGTCAGCTCATCCTTCCAAACCCAGAGCCTCCCGTTGCTCCATATCATTTCTCAAGTCTGTCCTGAAATGCCTGTCATCTTCATCGATACAGGCTTTCACTTTCCCGAGACCCTGGCTTTCCGTGATATGTTACAAACAAGATATGGGCTCAATATCGTGACGGTTCATCCGGCCATCGCCAAAAGCCAGCTCTTACAACAATATGGAGAAGGGCTGTACCGACGCGACCCCGATCTTTGCTGCTACGTCAACAAGGTCGAACCCATGCAGCGTGTGCTCGCCAAGATGCACGCATGGGTGGCAGGTGTGCGGCGTGATCAGACCAACAATCGCGGCCAGCTATCAGTGCTTGAGCCCCAGCCGTCGGGCCTGCTGAAGATCCATCCCATGCTCAATTGGACACGGGATGCCATCCAGACCTATATTCGTGAACACGATCTGCCAGCACATCCCCTCTATGCCCAGGGCTACCGCAGCATTGGCTGCGCCCCCTGCACGCGCCCGACGCTAACGCTGGAGGATGAGCGCTCCGGCCGTTGGGCAGGCACCGGAAAAACCGAGTGCGGTCTGCATCTGGACTGGGATAAAGAAAGGAAAAAACATGGTCAAGAATAGTGAACCTATTATCATGATCACAGGCGGAGCCGGCTACATCGGCTCACAATTGGTCCGTGACCTGGCCGTAGATCCGCACTTCGCCAACTGCATCATCCGGATCTACGACAACCTGCAACGTCAGCATTTCTGTGGACTGATGGACCTTCCCACCAGCGGCCGCTACGAATTCATCGAAGGCGACATCCTGGACCGTCTTAACCTGGAACGCGCCATGCACGATGCCAAAATCATCATCCATCTCGCGGCGCTGGTCCACACCCCCCTTAGTTTCGACCATCCTGAATGGACCAATCAGGTGAACCATTGGGGAACGGCCTCGGTCGTGGAATGTGCCCTGGATGTGGGAGTCCCTCGATTCATCTACGTCAGCTCGGCCAGCGTCTATGGCCCGGGCGGGCCCTTCCGCGAGGAGGATCCCTGCAATCCTTTTGGGTCATATGCGATCTCCAAGCTCAAAGGGGAAAAAGAGGTCATTCAGGGGGACGAACGGGGGCTGCACACCACGATTGTAAGATTGGGCACGACATACGGTATGGCGCCGGCCATGCGCTTCGAGGCCACGGTCAATCAGTTCGCTTACCTGACGGGGGTCAAACGGCCCATGGTTATTCATGGCAGCGGCGAGCAGGTTCGGCCCTCCATTCATATCCGGGACGCTTCTGCCGTGCTGCGCTTCTGCCTCTCCAACTTCAGCACCGAGAGTGAAATCATCAACGCAGCCACCGCTAACCCCACGGTCAATGACATCGCGAATATGATGCAAGATCTCAGCCCCGATGCCATCGTTTATTACACCGACCAGGATACGCTCACGGAGGTCAGCTACGAGATTGATTCCACCAAGCTATTCGAGATGGGGTTCCAGCCACAATACACGCTCGAAGAGGGAATACGTGACATCGTGAGCCACTGGCCGGGTTATCAGCCGGTCTTCCGGGTGCATGATCACGATCCTTTTGATTAGCCTGGTTGACATTCCTAACACCTGTGGTACACTCCTGCCGTGACGTGAACGGGGCTGTGGCTCAGTTGGGAGAGCGCTACAATCGCACTGTAGAGGTCAGGGGTTCGAATCCCCTCAGCTCCACAACGGGGCAAAGGTCCCGTCAGTGCATAAAGTGATAAAGTAGTGATTGGGCCTGTGGCGCAGTTGGGAGCGCGCCTCAATGGCATTGAGGAGGTCAAGGGTTCGAATCCCTTCAGGTCCACCAACACAAAAATCGGGCGGCTTGTATAAGCCACCCGATTTTTATACTTCACTGCGCCATGATATAGTCGGTAAGTCTGGGTAAGATATTCTGGGCGAGGGCCCCGAAGCCAAACAGGCTAAGGGGGGACTCGATACCACCGCTGTTCGCGAATAGGATCAACCCCAGATCCTTCTCCGGCGAGATGACAACCATCGTGGAGACCCCCGGATCGCCACCGGAATGCTGATAAAGGCCATCCTCAGCATCGAGGTGCCAGGCCAGACAAGCCTCTCCGCTGCTCTGCGGATACTGGAGTGTCAACATCTCCTTGACCGTCTCCGGGCGCAGGAACTGCTGACCGTCCAGCGTCTTCCCCTCGTTCAGAAAGAGGCTCACGAACCGCGCGAACTCGTTCGCGCTGGTCTTCAGAGCGCCGTCCGGATAGGTCGTGAAGCTGTAATAGCCCAACGGCGTGAAGCGGCGGCTGTCCAATGCATAGCGATACGGCATCGCCATCTTCGTCTTGTCCACATCACGATAGAGCCAGCGCGTCGTCGTCATGCCCAACGGCTCGAAGAGCTCCTGCTGGCAGTACTGGTCGAACGGCAGGCCGGAGATCTGCTCCACCAGATAGCCCACCAGCCCGAAGCCCACATTGGTATACTTGTAGGCCTCGCCGGGATGCTGCTCCGTATAGTTTGCATCGGCATCATAATACTTTCCACCCGGCACCAGATACCCTTGCAGGTAGTCCCCCAACGGAAGCGGGGAATCCTCCTCACCGCTGCCCAGGGTATACGTCGTGTCGTAAGAAGGACCATCCTGGATACTCGAGACGTGGGCGAGCAGCATACGAAAGGTGATGGGTGTATCCGGGAAGCGCGGGTTGCGCACCTCGAACGGCAAGTACAGGTTGATATCATCATCCAGCGCGAACTGTCCCTGTTCGTAAAGCCGCATCAACGCGGTGGCGGTCGCCAGCTTGGAGACCGAGGCGATTTGGAACAGCGTATCCGGCGTGACCTCGCGGCCTTCTTCTTGATTGGCATCGCCATACCCTTCCGCAAAGACGATGCGATCCCCCCTCAGCCCGACAATCGCCAGACCGGGGAGCTTGGCGACTGCCATCTGCTGCCGGATCGCCGCGTCCAGATCATCCGGTATGGGCAAGAGATACAAATGCAGATCAAGATAGACCGCTGCCACCGCCAGCAAGAGCAGTGGGACCAACATCAGGATCAAAAGCTTGGTACGGTGCCGTCGAAAAAATTTCCCCATCATAGAACCCCTTATCTTGTTGAAGTTTCGACTAATCCGAAAAAGAGAGAACATGGGTACAGCGCTTTGCATCACACTCAAAGCTATTCTTTCAGGTGCCTTGGCATTCGGAGTGGTCACTATCTCATACGGAGCAATCGAGGGAAAAGTTGCGCAGGGGGAAAGGTCTGAAAGTGATACAAAAGACTCCCCGATCGTTTCGAGGAGTCCTCAGCGCTCATTCTTCATCGGGGGCAGCGGCACTGGGTAAATTAAGATCGACCACCTCACCACGGAAGTTCACGACCACACGGAAACCCATGAGGCCCAGCCAGGAGCGCGCCTCTTCCGGCAGTCCCGTCTGCAGCAGTTGTTCCATATTCTCGTCCATCTTATCGATCGAGGTCTCGACCATCGCCTTGGTGAAGAGATCGTCCTGCCCCAGGAACTGCAGCGTACCATCGACCACCAGTTCCCGCTGTGTAAGCACTTGCGCCTTCATCACCGCAAGGACCTGGCGATCGATCACATCCGAAGGGATGTGGCGCAGGAATCCGGCATCGTCGAAAACGTAGTGGGCTTCATCACCCACTTGCGTGACGTCCAAAACGTTATCTGCTTCGTCAAGTACCAATCCTGCAAAAACGGCGACGCGTCCCATGTTTTATACCTCCCCATAGAGAGCCCAAACAATCCAGCGGATTGTCCCACAAAGTCCCTTCAGCTTGCACCTTCGCATCATAAGGAGTAAACTTGCAACAAGCTACGCCTTCTTATTCAATTATCTAGCAGAAGTTAAGAAATTGCCAGTCAGGGGCGGGGGAAAAATGGAGACGTTATATCCTGTTGGAGTGGTCACCGATTCAGCTACGGGCATTGCGCCGGAGTTACTCAACACTTATCGCATCGGTGTCGTGCCCTTTCCGGTACGAATAGGAACACAGACGTTCCTGGATGGGATCGATATGACCCCCGAATTGATGTTCAGACTGCTGCGGGCACAGAGACAGCCCGATGTGAGCACCAGCATGCCTTCCACCGACGCCTTTTTGCAGTTGTATCAGCGTATGGCAGAGTGGGCCAAAGGAATCATCTCCATTCACATAGCAGGAAAACAGAGTGGCACCTGTAATGCTGCACGCCTGGCAGCAGAGGCCAGTCCGGTACCCGTCATGGTCGTAGACACGCAGACCACAGCGATGGCGGAGGGTTTCGTTGTGCTCGAAGCCGCGCGAGCCGCACAAAAGGGGGGCACGCTGGCGGAAGTGCTTCAGCAAGCGTTAGCAGTGGTGCCTAAGGTCGAAGTCGTGGCGCTACTCGAAACCGTCAACTACGCGATTCAGGGCGGCAGGCTAAAACAGGCCGCCCGGCTCTTGGGCAACCTCCTCAGCATCCATCCGCTGGTGCGGGTAGCAGAGAACTCGGTCAGCCTGGTCGGGCAGGTGCGCCGCTATGGGAAAGGCGTTCAGCAGCTTGTGGATCGCGTCATCGAACAGGCCGGAGCCATGCCAACCCACCTCGCGGTCCATTATTCGGAAGACCATTCGCTGGGGCAAACCATCCTGGACGAACTGAAGCAGCGGATCAACTGCGTGGAGGCCTATCTCACCCAGATCCCCGTGCCCCTGGGCGCTCACGCTGGACCGGGTTCGGTAGGGATCGCGACGTACATAGAGCGGGAGCAGAAGCCCGCATTATCACCGTTGCAGAAGCTTCTGAATCGATAAAGAGGCATAGGTGCAACGCACTTCAAAAGTGCGTTGCACCTGAAGAAGGACGGCTCAAATACCAGGCGGCTCCCAACAAAAACAGGCCGGCCGTGTCAAATATAATATAGCGCGTGCCGGTTGCCCAGAGGGCCGGATGTCCCGCGGGCAGAACTACCGCCATCAAACTCTCCCCCAGCAACCCAATGCACTGCTGCGCGAGGATCACCATCAAGCAGATGCGATATCGCTGCGGGTGCAGGATCGCAGGCACATAAGGCACTACCCACATCAGAAACAGCAGCCCTATGCTCCGCACCAACACCAGGCCGGGCGTTCCCGCCACCTCGAAGCCGCCTGTATAACGGTCGGGCCAGAGCACCATCGGCACGGCTGCGGAGAGATTCGAGGCCAGCACCAATGCGATGGCCGCCCTTGCCGATCCCAGCTTAACACTTGACATCCTCTTAGGCTGTGATATTTTCTCCGTCATTGTCACCCTTTTAGGAGGAACCATGTCCGTCACTGAGCGAACGCAGCAACTACGCGTCGTTGCTGAAATTCTTCTGGTGCATATTCCAGGACTCTTGCCAAAAGACCAGCCATTGGCCCATGATCTCTTAGCGGTTGCCGGCACGGCGCTGTCCAATATTTACGAAGATGCCGAGCAGTCCACCAAAGCCTGGGACAAACGCGCGTACCACACGAAAGCCGAAGAACTGCGTCAGGAGTGGGGCTGGGCCTTAGGCGCTGCCAACTATGCCACCGGCCTGGCACTCAATCCAGCTCCCCTGACAGCAGAGTCCATCGACAAACTGCAGCGCCTGATCCGCCCTGACCTCGAGAAACCGGCGCGCCGCCAGATCAAGGATCCCGGCAATTTCCGGGGTGCGGCCCAGGCAGTCAAGGCCCATCAGGCTCAGCAACGCTCCATCTCCCGGGAATAAAGTACCCCAGACACTGCCTTGATGATAAAAAGCCCTGCCCTTAAGCGGTCAGCAGGGTTAAAATCACCACAACGGCCAGTGAAGGGAGCAGGTTCGTGGTCTTGATGGCCTTCAATTCCAAAAGTGTCAACCCGATCCCCAAAATGAGCACGCCGCCTACGGCCGTCAACCCATTGATCAGCAAAGGTGAGAAGAGTCCCTGAAACTGCCCGGCCAGCAGGGTGAGGCCACCCTGAACCAGAAAGAGCGGCACTACCGCAAAGAGCACCCCGACGCCGTAGACCGAAGCCAGTGCAATAGAGGTAAAACCGTCCAGGAGCGACTTGGTCAAAAGCAGCGTGCGATCTGCGCTCAATCCCTCGTTCAAAGCTCCCACAATCGTCATCGATCCCACACAGAAGAGCAGAAATGCTGTAATCAGCCCCTCGACAAAGGTTGCCTCTCCAATGTGGATCTTATCCTTCAGCATCGTTGCTAGGCTCTCCACCCACACATCTAAATGCAAAAGCTCCCCCACAATCCCCCCGATGATCAGGCTGAAGATAAGCACCAAGAAGTTCTCGCCTTCCAGCGCCATCTGCACCCCCAGCACCAGGGTCGCCAGTCCCACCGATTGAAAAATAATCGTCTGGATGGCTTGTGGGAACCGGCGGCGCAGCAGCAGCCCCAGCGTACTCCCCAGCAAAACCGTCGCCACATTTATAAGTGTTCCAACAGGCATGAGAACGTTCCACCCTCTCCTCGACAATGTTCAGGACCTCCATGCAGAGGGTCCCCCCACAGCCCGGAACAGCAAGGGTTGCCGTTCTGAGTTGCAGAATTGCCCAAGTATAACGGTGTTGGCCGATCTCACAAGGAGCCGCCTTTTAATCGGGAGACTGCAATCCAAGAACGCGGTTCTATCAAAAGATAATCTTACCGAAGGGAAGAGGCCATGCGCTGCAACTGAGCTTCGAGCAGATCGATTCCCTCCGGGATGGTATCCCCCAGATAGAACCCGGGAATCTTCTCACGCCATTCTCTGTGCTCGACAAAGGCCTGTCCGCCAAAAGCAAGTAGCGTGGTTCCCGCCTGCAGCGTGGGTGCAAAAACCTGCGGTAAAGCGAGCAAGCTCTGCGCCGTTTCAGCACGCATCGCAGTCAGCACCACGGCAAGCGGGCGCACCTCTTCAATAAATCGCTCCAGGTCAGCCAACGGCACGGATTGCCCCAGATAGATGATGGGCCAGCGGAGACGACGCAGCAGTGCACCGAAGATCAGGAGGCCGGCTTCGTGCCACTCACCGGGGGCACAGGCCAGAATCGTGGGGGGAACTGCATAAGCAGGAGGTCCCGTGCGCATCCAGGTAAGGAGGTGGGTGCGAAGATATTGGGTTGCCAGGTGTTCCGCCGAGACGCCAATCTCCCCTTTTTCCCATCCGACTCCAATCCCCTCGAAGGTCGGCAAGATCACCTCCAGGATCAGTTCCTCCGGCGTATAGAACGCCTGCCCATCCCGGAGAAGGCGATCAGCCCGCGAGAGGTCGCGCGCAATCAAAGCAGCGATAAGACGATCTGTCAGTTCGGGAAGGCTTCCTATCGCACGCCGCGAGCGACGAGGGACAGAGGACCGACGGCGTGTTTCACCTTCTGTTGGTATCCCATCTTTTTTGTCGGCGGCCTGAAACGCCTCGATAGCCTGCCGGGTCTGCACCCCCTGATCGATCTTTGCTTTGACCCACTGCAGCGCAGAGACGTCCTGCTCGGAGTAGAGACGATGGCCACCTTCAGTCCTCGAGGCCTCGGGGAAACCGTAACGCCGCTCCCAGGCACGCAGGGTGGCAGCGGGGATGTCTGTCAATCGTTCTACTGCACCAATATTGTAAATCGGATGATCTGAGCCCATGATGATTCTCCCTTCCCATTTTATTATAGACGAGTAAATATCTATCGTCAAGGTAATCTATACAATTCATAGTCAATATATTGACAATTTTATATATTAATGATATACTATATATGATTTAATAGACAAAACAAGGCAGATACAGAGCCTTAAAGCTGATGCAGTTTTTACCATCACATATATTTTAAAGAAAGGGCTAAAATAATGGTCATACAAGTGCTTCAAATCATTGCCGTTCTGGGTACGATTGCAACCGGGCTGATCTCGGTGGTGCGCCCTCTTTCCGTGAGGGCATTTACAGGACTTGAGGCGACAGGTGCGAGGGGAATCACAGAAATCCGGGCGGTCCTGGGTGGCGCCTTCATCGGCCTGGGGATTGCCCCCTTGCTGTTCAACGCGCGGGCGGCCTATCAAACTCTGGGGATCACCTATCTTGTCATCGCCATCACCCGTGCTGTATCCATCGTCATCGACCGCTCTACGGAAAAGTCGAACTTCATCAGTCTGATCGTAGAGGTTATCTTTGGCGTTCTTCTGATGCTATAGAGAAATGAGATCGGAGCAGGTTAGGAAGCACGACAAAACACCTGCACGGATTGAGGTCAGTCCATCAGGGACCATCTCCTGATATTTTAACAACCTTTAGCGAGAGATTTGAGGGGATAGATGGCAATTAGAATCGTAACCGACAGCACCTGCGATTTACCGGCGTCCGTAGTTGCCGATCATGGCATCACCGTCGTGCCGTTGTACATCAACATGGGCGACCAGAGTTATCTGGACGGCGTAGAGATCACCCGAGAGGAATTCTACGAGCGGCTGCCCAACTATAACCCGCCACCCACGACTTCCGCACCGGGGACCGGCACCTTTGTCAAAGCCTATGAGGATTTAGCCACACAAGGGGCCGACCACATCCTCTCCATCCACATCTCCGCCAAATTGAGCAACGTCGTCAATGTGGCGCGGATAGCAGCCGAGGCGACCGAAGCAGTCCCCATCACCGTGATCGACTCCGGGCAGCTCACCATTGGGACAGGGATGCTCGCCCTGGATGCGATAAAAGCGGCGGAAGAAGGGCATACCGTTACCGAGATCGTCCAGATGATCGAAGCAAAGAGACCACGCATGCACACGGTGGCCGCTTTGGATACCCTGGAGTTTCTGAAACGCAGCGGACGCCTCTCCCAATTCCAGGCTATGATGGGTACCATCCTGAAGATCAAGCCCATCCTTATCATGGCCAACGACGTTGTCGGCATGGAGCGCGTCCGCACTCGCCAAAGAGCGGTCGATTGGCTGATCGACTACCTCGAAAAAATCCTGCCTGTAGAGCAGCTAGTGCTTGTGCACACGCATGCTCCCGAGGCCATTGCTGAGTTCTACGAGCGGGTGCGCCCTTACCTGCCCACGGATAAGAAGCCGCTGGACGTCGATGTGACGCCGGTCTTGGGAGCTCACATCGGTCCGGGGGTCGTCGGTTTTACCTGCGTAGCCGCGGCGCTCCCATGAACAGGCTTTCTGCGGCAGCTCACAGCCTATAGAAAAAGTGACCCATGAAGTAAATATCAGGAGGGAGACTATGACATTCTTACAGATTTATGCGCTTGCGGGGCTGGCAATCCTTGGATTTGTAACGCTCCTGTGGATCGTCAGCCTGATCCTGAAAAACACCAGCATTATCGACATTTTCTGGGGAGCCGGCTTCGTCTTCTCCACCTGGGTCTATTTTCTGCTGACCCCCGACGGCTTTCCGGTCCGGAAGTGGATTTTGAGCCTTCTGGTCACGATTTGGGGGCTGCGGCTCTCGCTCTATATCCTCTGGCGCAACTGGGGCAAGCCGGAAGATTTCCGCTATCACAAATGGCGGGAAGAACATGGTAAAAACTGGTGGTGGTTCAGCTTTTTCCAGACCTTCCTGCTGCAAGGGGTCCTGATGTGGATCATCTCCGTGCCACTGTTGGGCGCGCAGATCAGCCCGACACCTGCCCGGCTGACGCTCCTCGATTTGCTTGCGATTGCGGTCTGGGGCATCGGCTTCTTCTTCGAGGCCGCCGGCGATTTCCAGTTGGCCCGCTTCAAAGCCAATCCGGCCAACAAAGGCAAGGTGCTGGACAGCGGCGTCTGGCGCTATACCCGCCATCCCAACTACTTCGGCGATGCAACGCAGTGGTGGGCTTACTATCTCTTTGCCACAGCCGCCGGTGCATTCTGGACCGTCTACAGCCCGATCCTCATGACGCTTCTGCTGCTGCGCGTCTCCGGGGTAGCACTATTGGAGAAAACGCTCAAGGAGACCAAGCCACAGTACAAAGCTTACATCGAATCGACCAACGCTTTCGTCCCCTGGTTCCCTCGCAAAAGGGAATAAGTGCTATCAATCTGCAGGAAAGGATAGAGACCATGAAGCTGGCTAAACTTATCGCTTTAGCAGGGCTTGCCGCAATGACCGGCATCCTGATCTATGCCTTCACCGTCGGGAACTTCGGCGAAGAAGGCTCCGTGCTGCTTTCCATGCCCTGGGGGATCGTCTCGATGGTAGATCTCTACGTCGGCTTCATCCTCTTTTCAGGGTGGATCATCTACCGCGAAGGATCCTTCCTCCGAGCTTTGCCCTGGGTCATTCTAATGATGGTCCTGGGCTTCTTCACTGCCAGCCTTTACACACTGCTGGCCTTGCAGGGCAGCGGCGGGAATTGGCAGAAGTTCTGGATGGGCAAAAACGCATCGTAAGATCCATCATAGAAAAGAGACATGTATCAACTAAAGAGTGACTTCGAACAGATTTATCAAGTAATACGGCAAATTCCTGTCGGGAAAGTTGCCACCTACGGACAGGTCGCGCTGTGGTTGGGTTGGCCCCACGGCGCGCGCACCGTTGGATGGGCCCTGCGAGCGCTATCCGAAGGGACCGGTGTCCCCTGGCATCGTATTCTCAACGCACAGGGGCGCATCAGTCAGGCCGATGCGGAGCTGCAACAGGAACTGCTCGAGGCTGAGGGTATCGTCTTCAGGCCAGACGGGAGCGTCGATTTGAAGCAGTACCACTGGGAGGGCCCGTTTAGGTCTGCTGATTAGAAGTAAAGCTGCCAGCCATACAAGCGGGGGCCGGAGTAACTCCGGCCCCCTTGGTCTACAGAGGTTCAGGCGGTGATGGCCGCCAGATCCTGCTCCACCGTCGCGATCGGCATGATGTCGAAGTGCTTGACCAGCACGTCCACCACGCCCGGTGAGAGGAAAGCCGGCAGGCTCGGCCCCAGTCGGATGTGCTTGACGCCCAGATAGAGCAATGCCAGCAGCACAATGACCGCCTTTTGCTCATACCAGGCGATATCGTAGGCAATCGGCAGATCGTTGATGTCCTCCAGCCCAAATGCCGCCTTCAACTGTAGGGCGATGTAGGCCAGTGAGTACGAATCGTTGCACTGCCCGGCATCGAGTATACGCGGGATCCCGCCGATGGTGCCCAGGTCGAGCTTGTTGTAGCGGTACTTGGCGCATCCTGCCGTCAGGATGATGTGATCTTCCGGAAGACCCTTGGCAATATCGGTGTAATACTCACGGGACCGTTGGCGGCCATCACAGCCGGCCATCACCACGAAGCGCTTGACTGCGCCGCTTTTCACCGCCTCGATGACCTTATCGGCCACACTCATGACGGTAGCGTGCGCAAAGCCAATGGGAATGGTCCCTTCTTCCAACGCCTTCGGAGAAGCCGAAGCCTGCGCTGCGGCAATCACGGCGCTAAAGTCCTTCTGCTTTCCCGGCTCGCGGTCGGGGATATGCACACAGCCGGGCCAGCCGGCCATGCCCGTGGTGAAAATCCGATCACGGTAGCTCTCCTTGACCGGCACAATGCAGTTGGTCGTCATCAGAATCGCGCCGCCGAAGCTCTCGAACTCCTCCTGCTGATGCCACCACGATCCGCCGTAGTTGCCCACAAAGTGCGGGTACTTCTTGAACGCCGGGTAGGCATTGGCGGGCAGCATCTCACCGTGCGTATAGATATTGACGCCAGTACCTTGAGTCTGCTGCAGCAGTTCATCCAGGTCGCGCAGATCATGGCCGCTCACCAGAATCCCCGGCCCGGGGCGCACCCCCAGGTTGACCTGCGTTGGCTCCGGGTTGCCGTAAGTAGTGGTATTCGCCTCATCCAGCAGGCGCATAGCCTCCACGCCCATCTCCCCCGCCTTGAGCACCAGCCCCACCAGATCGGAAGCGCTCAAAGTACCATCCGTGGTCGCCAGCAGCGCTTCCTGCATGAAGGCGAGCAAAGCGTCATTCGTGTGCTCCAG
>JAVEWB010000186.1:0-5105 GCA_034004765.1 Anaerolineae bacterium | reverse complement strand
GGAAGCATCAGCAGGACGAAAACAGCCGCGGCTGCAATCGAGATCCCGATTACAGCCGCAGGCTTGAACGTCACTTCTGGAAATCCGCCGCGGTGTGGCATGTTCTGGCGATCGACCCGGCCTGTCACCGATTATCGGCAAACCTTATTTCGCTCTTGGGCTCCATGTAATGTGCGGCGTCCTTATGCACAGCCGCGCTGAACTGCGAGGTCAGTTTTTGCATCTGCGCACCCACGAGCTCCGCATTCGTTACCCGGGTAGCGAACTGTTTTGCCGTATCCACCAACACAGGTAAGGCCTCTCGCAGAACGTCGAGAGGATACTCAGCCTTATCCAGCACTGTTTCGGAAGTAAACGCCAGGGGCCAACCATGTTCGGTGGAGATTGCGCTCAATTCATCCAGGAGGGCTTTCTCCATGAGGCCACCGCCCTGTTGAGAAGCAATATTGAGCGCCACCTTGATGTAAGCGAGATGGTAATCGACCAGGAACTGTCCAATCTCGTTCTTATAAGCGCTGCCACATTTCTCCAACAAATAGCGCGTCAATGATTTGGATTCCTGATCCAGATCCTCGTCGAATAAAACGTCCGCGACCGGGACACGCAGCAAAAAGTTGCTCCCGGAATATTCTTTCTGGGGATTCGGGACCGCCATGCCGCACAGTGTTGCCGGGTACAAAGCGCCGGAGCGGTTCTGAATTTGCAGCGGCAGGTCGGCTACCTTGCCTTGGGTCCGCAGTTTTTCAAAAAAGTCGTGCCATTCTTGCTCGGATAGCATCAAGACCTCGGCCACCGGTTTTCCCTTCACCGACTCGACCTCGAACAAACGGCGGAAATTGGGGCTGTTATAGATCACTACATTGTCGTTTTTGGTAGAGAGAATGACGTGCCCATAGGTGGGCACCCTTTTAGGTTCGATGCCCAGTTCCACAGGATAGCTTTGGCTCAGCAGAACACGCAGCGCAAAAAGGCTCAGAAAAATCAGCACATAAGAGAGCGTATAAGGAACGTCGATCCCAAAGCGGCTAAACATATCTCCTTGTGGCTCAGCATAATACAGGCCATACCAGGTACCATACAGATAGACAAGATCGGAGAGCGTCATGAACAAAAAACCAAACGCCAGGAACCGCCAACCGGCCCCATAGTTTCCTTTCTCGTAAGTAAAAAACAGCCGCAGCACGATGAGCGTGAGGAAAAGGTCACCCAGTGGGTACAGAAGGTTAATGACGAATTCAACACTTCGTTGTGGGTCGAAATCCTGCACGATGGGGACGAAAACGAACACTGTAGCAAGGAGTACGATAAAGAGAAAAGCTCCCCAAATGAGCCGGGTCTGAGCAGGAGTGGGCTTGATGTGCATGGAGCGTACGCGCGCCAACAACCCAATTCCCAGGGGGATGTAGCCAAAAAGCCAAAAGAAATCGGCTATCGAAGGATAAGGAAGCTCATACCCGATAAAGAGAGTCACCAACCATACCCACTCGGCAACCGCCCACATCCCAAATCCAATCGCCAGGCCTGCCCACAGCGTCCGGCGCTGTTTTTCAACAGCTACCTTGAACCAGATGAATCCCAACACGAGCGTAATCGCAGTTGCCAGGGGAGCATCCGGGAGAGTGTTGAAAGTAGAAAGGAACTCGCCCCCTCCGATCACGAAGAGATTCATCACGACGAGAACCAGGGTCAAGAGCGCGACTGCAATTGCTACCCCTCTGAATTGGCGATTCGAAAAGATCTGTGGCACGTCCATCCGTCAGCCTCCTTGCTTCATGCTACTGATAATAGTAGTGTATCCAAAACCGGAGATTGTGCAACAGACGTAAAACGTGATGCGTGAAACGTGATTGAGTGCGCTTCATGATCATGCTACTCGCCACTGTCCCGGGGCTCGATGACCAGCCGGACACCCTCCAGGATTTGACGGACCCGGCGGAGGGAAAGGGTCCCGATCTTTTCGCCCAGAGCCCGCTTATCCACGGTGAAGATCTGAGAGACGTTCACCACGCTTTGCTTGGGCAGGTTCGCTTCGCCTTCCTCCAGCAGCACATTCCCGGGGGCCTTCGCCCGCGTGAGGTTGGAGGTGAGCGCACAGACCACGACCGTATTGATCCGGCTGCGGTTGAACAGGGTATTCTGAATGACCACATGAGGGTGCCGGTAGCCTGGCTCGGAGCCGGAGGGATCCCCCAGTTCGACCCAGAACACGTCGCCCTGGTCGATCACCATTGCCCCTCCACCAAGTCTCGGTGCTGTTGCCGCATTTCCTCCCGTAAGGATTCCTCGTCCTCAGCGGATACCTCGGCATAGGCCTCGTTAAGAGCCTCAAGGAGCTTCTGGTTCTGATGCCGCTTGATGAACTCCTCGACGGCCAGAACAAACACCTGGCTGCGGGGCACATGCAGCTCCTCCGCCAGGGCATCCACCTGTTCGAAGAGAGATTCCTGCATAGAAATCGCAGTCTTGATCGTCGCCATTGGTTATACCTCCTTTCATATTTATAGTATAACCAAGCAGCAAGCCATTGTCAATACTCAATAAGGCTCTTCGCTACTGTCCTACGGTTCAATGATCAATCGAGTTTCTCCCCGAGTATCCGACACGCAGCAAGCAATACTACGATAATAATTACCCCATTAACTCTATCTGTCGTATTTTTCGATATGAGCAAAAGAATAACGAACGTCGGCAGGCAAACGAGAGAGAAAACATAAATGGCAAGGAACAGATCCAGAGGGAAAAAACTCAATAACCCCACTCCCAGCACTAACCCTAACGCTAATCCCCAACCGGTCAAAATAAGCCCCAGTGGCGTCTTACTTGCTTCTTGTTGTCCCGCTTGTTCCATCGGTGCTTCCTCTGCTTGCTGGAGCTGCTCTTCTTCACCCGCCATCGTGACCTCCAAGGTTTCACCGCCGATGTAACACCGATTGCCAATCCGCCATCTACAATTTATTATAGGTACCACAACGCAATGTCAAATCAGCTGGAAAGATGCCATTGCAGAAAAAGAACTTCTCACTTGCAGCCCGGGCGCCCCGGCGGGTTGTCCTACAATTGACACTCCGCGCAAACCTTAGTACAATAGCGAACAAGTAGAGAAGGCATCCTTACAGTCCCGACCGGAGGCTTTTTGACAGGAGCACCAGGAGTCACAGAGCAAGGATACCGCCCGCCGCGCCACAGCCCGGGGGCCATCCTCCCCATCCTGTCAGAATGCACCTCCCTGAGACACAATCACCATCGTATCAAAGCTTGGCGGCCCCCCAGGCCCGGGTCGCGCCACACAAGCACGCAGACCGCGGCCTATCAATCCCTTACAAGGAGTGTGTGCCTATGGAAATCACCCTGACGTTGAACGGGGAAAAACGGACCTTCACGATCACCCCTGCGGAGACGCTGCTGCACCTGCTGCGGCGTGAAGGGTTCGCCAGCGTGAAGTTTGGCAGCGAGGACGGCACCGACGGCTACAGCACCGTCCTGGTCAACGGCGTCATCCGCAGCGCGGTCATCACCTTAGCCGCCCAGGTCGACGGCGCGACTGTGCTCACCGTCGAGGCGCTGAGTGGCCCGCAGAAGCGCGGCTGGAAGGGCAGCGCCGACCTGCATCCCCTCCAGCGGGCCTTCATCGAGACCGGCGCGATCCAGAGCGGCTACGATACCCCCGCGCTGATCTTAGCCGCCAAGGCGCTGTTGGATCGCAATCCTGCGCCCACCGAGGCCGAGGTCCGCGACCAGATCAGCGGGATCGTCTCCCGCGAGACGGGCTTCGCCAAACCGGTCGAGGCGATCCTGCGCGCCGCCGCCTACCTGCGCGGCGAGACGCCGCCGCCCATCGAGGGCAGCGCGGGCAGTGAGATGTTCACCATGCCGGAGGATCTCCTGCCGCCGGAGCCGCTCGGACCATCGGAAGAGGCCGGCCCTGAGGAGTCGGGGCAGACGATCGTCCGCACGCTCGCCATGCCCAAGGTCGTCGTCACGCCGGAAGCGGAGAAATTCCACGTCGTCGGCAAGCCGCTCCCCAAGGTCGATGCGCTCAAGCTCGCACAGGGCAAGGCCGCCTTCGTCGCCGATTTCACGCAGCCAGGGATGCTCTACGCGAAGGTGCTCCACAGCCCCTACGCCCATGCGACCATCCGGGAGATCGACACCCAGCAGGCCGAGGCGCTGCCGGGCGTCCACGCGGTGCTCACCTTCAAGAACGTGCCCCGCGTCGTCTTCTCCACCGCCGGGCAGTCCCACCCGATCCCGGGGCCGCTGGATTACGTCAGCTTCGACACCAAAGTGCGCTACGTCGGCGACCGCGTGGCCGCCGTTGCCGCCGAGACGCCGGAGATCGCTGCACAGGCGCTGGAGCTCATCAAGGTGGACTACGAAGTCCTCCCGCCGGTGCTCGATATCCGCACAGCCTCCGATGAGACCATGCCGGTGATCCACGACGAGGCGGACTACGTCAATTTCGGGGAGAGCGATCCCGCCCACAACATCGCGGCCCGCGTGAGCATCGACGTCGGCGACGTCGATCAGGCCATCAGCAGTGCCGATTACGCCTTCGAAACCGAGATCGAGACCCAGAAGATGAAGCACATCCCGCTGGAACCGTGGGTCTGCCTGACCTACTGGGACTCCGACGACCGGCTGGTGATCATGACCTCGACGCAGGTGCCCTTCCACGTCCGCCGCATCTTAGCCCCCGTGCTGGGGCTTTCGGAGGGCCAGATCCACGTGATCAAGCCGCGGATCGGTGGGGCCTTCGGCAACAAGCAGGAGATCTACGAGGACATCGCTGCCCACCTGACGATCGCAACGGGCCGGCCGGTGCTCTTCGAATTGACGCGCGAGGAACAGTTCATCTACAGCGTGACCCGCCACCCGATGATCGTGAAGTACCGCATCGGCGTGCAGAAGGACGGCACGATGGTGGCCCAGGACATCTACGCGCTGAGCGACACCGGTGCTTACGGCGGCCACGGGCTCACCGTGCTGGGGAACACCGGCCACAAGACGCTCCCCATCTACAACACGCCCAACGTGCGCTTCCACGGGCACACGGTCTACACCACCCTCCCGCGCTCCGGGGCCTACCGCGGCTACGGCGTGACGCA
>JAVEWB010000185.1:3009-5184 GCA_034004765.1 Anaerolineae bacterium | reverse complement strand
TATCACCGGACGGGACCCCATCCTGCACCACCGGAAGCCGCTCCCCGGCCAACGTGTACATCCCCGCCTTGAGCGTGTAGGTACCGGGTGCCAACCCCGCGGGGAGCATCACACCGTACCGATCCACGATGGGTTCCCCGGCCTGCCAGCTATCCGTCGGGCGAAAGCCACCGACCGGCTCGCGATCGGTCTGGGCCTGCAACTGTCCTGCCGCGTCCATGAGGTGGACGAAGACCTTGCACCGCGCTTCGGGGGAACGCTCCACACGCCAGAGGAGGGTCACCGGCAGAATCTCACCCGGCGCGAAGGTCGTCTGCGTCAGCGCATATCCCTCTAGAGCGATCTGATCCCCCAGCGTGGCCGTGAGCACCGTAGTCGGGACCCGTGGGGCCTCTCCTACGCGGTAGTGGGCCACCCGGATATCACCCGACCACGTCTCATCTGCCTTGTACGCTCGCTCTGCCAGCCCACGCTCCAAATACCGTTCAGGATCGGATTCATTGTCCCCCCAGTAGAGGACGAAGAGGTGTGGGTGGCCGATCTCCGCCAACGTTGCAAGCCAGGTATCGGCCTCTTCAGCCGTTGGATGATAGGGTGCGGGATAAACCGGCAGCGGCCCCTTGTAATAGTAGGTAAAGACCTCCCATTGATTGGGCGCATTCAGCAAGATGCCGTCGTCGGGTCCGGCCTGAGCAGCAACGGCGGCGGCCAGGCCGCGGTAATCATCGCGTGCATAGGCCGGGTCGAAGTACAGATGGCCCAGCGCACTGACCTGTACCGGCAGCAGCGCCAGGAGCGGCAGCAGTGTGACCACGCGGGACAAAATGAGCCCCGCCGCACGAAGCCGGGAGGCAGAAGCACAACACGCCCTCCTGGTCGGGTCATCTGCAAGAGGCAGTACCAGCGCCACCGCCAGCGGGGCCACCGAGACCATCAGGAACTTCAGATACGCCGGTCGGTAGACGTTGAGCGCCGCGATCAACAGCGTGGGAAGCAGCGCCGTGGCCAGAGCCGCCCATCCTACAAAGCCTGCCAGCCACGAGCCGCGTCCCTCATGGGTGCGGATGAGGTGCAAAAGGCTGAGCAAGATCAGGAGCGCGGCCACAGGGATCAAGAGGTCGCCTTCCTCGGCAGGCAGCGTGATGCCGGCCAGCAGCGTGCGGGGCATATCGACGAGCGCCTCACCGGTGTTCAGATCGGGGGGACGCCAGCGGGTCAGCTTGAGAATATTGGCGGCCCAAGGCAGGAAAGTCGCTCCACCCAAGGCATGTGCCGCACTCCAGGGGAGCAGCGCCGCCCACGGACGGGGCTTCCGCAGCAGCACGGTCAGCGCAAAAGTCAGGTTGAGTCCCAGCAGGGTCAGACCGTAGGCGTACTGGGTGTACAATCCCAGGGAAATACACAACGCCAGGAGCAGCACCCGCGGCAGAAATGTCCAGAAGGGTTTCCCGTCCTGCCATGTCCACGCATCCAGCAGCCGCACCGCGGCCCAGAGTGTGAGCGCGGAGGCCAGCCCCAGCAGCGCATACATGCGGGCCTCCTGGCTGTAATAGACGGCTAGCGGATGGAGTGCAACTAAAAACGCCGCGCCGACAGCAGGATACCCCCCTCCGGCACGCCGTCCCAATGCCGCCGCAACCGCAGAAGTGAGCACGCCGCACAGGGCCGAGAAGCTCCTCAGGGCAAATTCGGAACTGCCGGCCAGTAGCCACCAGCCACGAAGCAGAAGATAATACCCAGGGGGATGAATGTCACCTGCGGCCCCTTCGACGATCAAACGCAGTGAGCGCTCGACCAGCCGGGCGGTGTTGCCCTCGTCGTGCCAGAAAGATTGGGCATCCAGCCGATAGAAACGCAGCGCAGCGGCCAGCAGCAAGGCTATTACCAGAAGCACCCAAGTTCGAGGGTGCATCCGGGCTTTATGATTCCCGGTCACGCCCATAGGACAAAACGCTCCAAGGCCGCTGCCGCACCATCTTCCGTCAAGGGGGGAGCGATCCAGCGGGCGGCCTGCTGCGCGGCAGGCACCGCATTACCCATCGCCACACCGATGCCGGCCCATTGGATCATCGGCACGTCGTTCTCATGATCGCCCACTGCCAGCACAGCTTCCCGGGGGATCCCCAGGTGATCGGCCAGCCGCGCCAGCCCGCTCCCCTTATCGACGCCCAGGGG
>JAVEWB010000185.1:0-2909 GCA_034004765.1 Anaerolineae bacterium | reverse complement strand
GGCTTTCAGCAGACCGATAGTCTGAGTGATGAAGTCGTGGGCAGGGCTTCAGAGATTGAGCAGAACAGCCACAGCAGCAACCCACAGCGATCCCTGCAGCAGCAGGGTGCCGCTCCAGAAGAAATAAGCGATCGCGTGATCGCGCTCACGTTGGTAGAAATACATCCCGGCTCCGCCATTGATCAGCAGGAAGAGCACACCCAGAAGAGCAAAATAGAAGATACGCCCGGCCCCTGTCATCCGCAGGATCTCGCCTTCTCGCGTGATCTGTAAGGGAATCTCCGGTGGGAGGAATGGGTAAAGTCCACAGAGACCGGCCACGAGCAGTGCCAGCACCACAAGGCTGCTTCCCCACAGCCCCAAGGCCATCTGATCCTGCCAGATCGGCCAATCCAGAAAGGCCGGGTGAGTGGAAACAGCAGTAACATCCTGCGTCGCACCCAGTTCCACGCGTTCAGAGAAGGCTGTGATGAACCCCTCCCGGTCGATGGGAGAGATAGCATACGTACCGCTCTCGGCGCGCAGGATAAGCTGCGCATCAAGAGACTGCGTTGCGTAAAAGAGGATCTGACCCAACGCCGGGGCACTCCCCCGCCCAACGAGGTAGCCGGGCCAGCAGAAAAGGCTCTGCAAGCGCAGGCCTTCAACCTCGCTACCCCGCAGGACCTCCCTGATCTCGGCCAGCGGGATCTGATGCATATAGCCCCCCCAATGGATGACCACAGCGTTGCGATCCATCGTATAAGAGGCATTGACCAGCCCCCAGAGCCAATAACTGATCACCCCGGCCCCTGCCAGTGCAGCGATGGCAACAAGGCTTAGTAGAAATGTGAGGATGGTCAGGGGATTCAGCGCCACCGTCACGATCAGCACCGCTGCCAGGAGCACCAGTCCCACGACAAAGACCAATCCCAGGCGCCAACCGCGTTGGATATCCAAAGCCCAGGTCGTCATCTTATAATTCCTGCCGCGATTCCAATGCGCGGGTCAGCGTGACCACATCCGCGTACTCCAGATCCCCGCCGATGGGGAGGCCGCGTCCCAGCCGGGTGATGTGCACGCCGAGCGGCTTGATGCGAGTGAGAAGGTAGGCGGTCGTGTAATCCCCCTCGCTTGTGGGGTTGGTCGCCAGAATGACCTCCCGCACACTGCCCTGACGGATGCGCGCTTCCAGCTCCTGGACGCGCAAATCCTCGGCAAAGACGCCTTCCAGCGGCGAGAGCGCTCCCTGCAGCACGTGGTAGACACCGTGATACTTCTCCGTCTGCTCCATCGCCAGCAGGTCCATAGGCTCCTCAACCACGCAGATGGTGGTCTGATCGCGGAGCGGGTCGGCACAAATGGGGCAGGGATCCTCTTCCGTGACGTTGTAGCAAATGGAGCAAAAGCGTGTGTGTTCGACCAGCGATTGCAGCGCGGTGGCAAGCCGCAGCGCCAGTTCCGACTTCCCCCTAAGGAGGTAAAAAGCCAGTCGCGACGCTGTCTTTGGTCCGATGCCCGGAAGTTCGGCAAAGGTCTCAACCAGCAGCGTAACAGAAGAGGGAACAGCCGCATTGCTCATGGTTACAGGCCGGGGATTCCCATGCCGGCTAACCCACCCGTGACGGCCGCCATCCGTTCACCCATCAACGCGTGCGCCTTTTCGATGGCCTCATTCACCGCCGCTGTGATCAGATCCTGGAGCATCTCCACATCCTCGGGATCGACCACCTCGGGCTTGAGGGTGATGTGCTGCACCTTCAGCCCGCCGGTGATGGCAACCTCCACAGCACCGCCCCCTGCGGTGACCGTGATGACCTCTTGCTCCGTCTCCGTTTGGACACGCTCAACCTCCTGCTGCATCTTCTGCACCTGGCGCAGCAGGTTGTTGGGATTCATATTCATCATGTTTCCACCTCTTGGACGTGACATGGCTTTTCTCTACCTGTTCCTTTCTTCTGAACTTGCCGGTTCGCGGGCCGCGGAGCCGGATGTGCAAGGCGCGGACGCCTGCTCAGTCTTTGATAATCTTGGGGACAGCGCCCAATTCCTCCACCGCGCGCTGGACAACCACATCGCTTCCTAAAGGATCGGCAGCGGCAGGGGCCTCCACAGATTTGGGCTGCGGCGCTTCTTCCGGCACGACAGCAGCGGGAGCCTGCCATTCTTTCTCCAATACGCAGCGCAGGCAGATCTTCTGCACAAACATCTTCGAGAGCACGTCCTCGACTGCCTGTCGATATCCTTCTGCATTGGTCTTGTTCAGGTGGAAGCTGTGACGGAATCCCAGGACCAGCATACCCTGGGCATCCACCCCCAGCGGACGCGCATCCCAGAGCGGGGCAGCGATCGGCGGGCTCAACTGCCGCAGGATCTCCCGCCATCGCTCCACAATGGAAGCGAAGGGCACGGAGCTATCCGTTGCTACCGCAGCAGGCTCCGGCGCAAACGTGGCCGGGCGCTCGGAGACGACAGGGGCAGCAGCGGGGGGGACGGCAGCAGGGGCGGGAGCAGCAGCAACCGGAGGAGCCACAGTGCGTGGGGACGGCAGAGGTCCGGCGCTGGCTGACAATTGTACGCGCATCGGGATGCCCTCTGCAGCAGGGGCGGCGCTCTGTGTTGGCTGCGGCGCTGCGCTCGGATAAGCATCCAGCGTAGCCTCCACCAGAGCCAGCTCCAGCGGCAGTTGGGGCTGCCAGCCGATTCGGCGCTCCGAAGCCGCCTCGCTGAAGAGGCGGATCGCCTTCACCAGATGATCGGGATCCGCACGCTGCGCCATCTCGGCAAAGCGCGGTCGCTCCTCGGTCGTCGGGTCGGTCCACGTCTCACCGGCACCCAACCGCATCAGCAGCAATCCCCGCAGGAAATCGGAGA
The DNA here is from genome assembly GCA_034004765.1 of Anaerolineae bacterium. GTDB lineage: Bacteria > Chloroflexota > Anaerolineae > B4-G1 > SLSP01 > JAVEWB01. Next base: position 56 of record JAVEWB010000185.1, on the reverse strand, counting down.
TCTGGCGGGCCAGTTGCCGCGGATCGGCACCGCCATCCACGGCGCGGTTCAGAAGC
>JAVEWB010000184.1:0-5185 GCA_034004765.1 Anaerolineae bacterium | reverse complement strand
TGGAGGGACACGGGAGCCGGTTCACCTTCATGCTGCCGGCTCGTTGGGACCACTAGGGCTGCCACATCTTACTGCGTAGGGAGGATCATATGGAGCGCATTGCGTATAAGGGGTGGGAGAACTGTTACGAGCTTTCCGACGGACTGCTGAAGCTCATCGTCACGGCTGATGTGGGCCCGCGGGTGCTTCATTTCGGGTTTGTCGGGGGCGAGAATGAGTTTTACGAGAATGCGGCCTACGCGGGCCTGATCGGCGGTGATACCTGGCGCAACTACGGCGGTCATCGGCTGTGGCACGCGCCTGAGATCGTCCCCCGCACCTATGCCCCCGATAATAGCCCCGTGACGGTTGAGGATCACGGGGCTTTTGCGCGCTTCATCCAGCCGGTCGAGGCCACGACCGGCATGCAGAAGGAGATGGATCTCCGGCTTTTTTCCGGCGAGGCGCACGTCCAGGTCACTCATCGGCTCCGTAATACGACCCCCTGGGCCGTGGAGCTGGCTCCCTGGGCGCTTTCGGTGATGGCCCCGGGCGGGACGGCCATTGTCCCGCTGCCGCCGCGTGTGTCACACGATGAGAACTTGCAGCCCACCGGCGCGCTGATCCTTTGGGGGTATACCGATCTGACGGATCCTCGTTGGAGTTGGGGCCGTCAGCTCTTTATGCTGCGGCAGGTCCCGGGGGCCGCGGAAGCACAGAAAGCAGGGGGCCCGGTGCCTGAGGGGTGGGTGGCCTATGCGCGCGGGGAGCACCTTTTCGTGACGACGTTCCGGTATCAGGCCGAAGCGCGGTATCCTGACCGAGGGTGTGCGGTGGAGGTCTTCACCAACGGCGCGATGCTCGAGGTCGAGACGTTGGGGCCGCTCGTGACGCTGCCCGCCGGTGGGGAGGTGGAGCACGTCGAGCACTGGTTCCTCCTGTCGGGCATCCCTGTTCCCGCCACGGAAGGTGATGCTCTATCGCAGGTGGTACCTGCGGCTTTGGCATGCTGTCGCGCCGTAGGATAAGCCGCTGGCTTGTCCGTGTTTTGCCGGGCGATCCGCCGGCTTGTCCGGGGGCCGGAGCCTTTGCTCCCTGGCGACTTTGCGCTAAAATTTTCTCAGGCGCTGAGACCCTGAAGATCTAAGAAGACCTTTAGGGACGCAGATAAAATTCTCTTGAGGGTTTCACCATTCTAAGGAGGGAATATACGATGGAGTGTAAAATTCACGGTACGACCATGCAGTCGGTTGATGTCTATCTGAGCAGAGGGGAATCGGTTTACACGGAGTCCGGCGGCATGGCCTGGATGAGCGGCAACATCGAGATGCAGACCGGAACGAAGGGGGGCATTCTGGCCGGTCTGGGTCGCAGCCTGGCAGGCGAATCCTTCTTTATGACGACCTACACCTGTAAGAGTGAGCGCGGTCTGGTGGTTTTCACGCCGGAAGCGCCCGGCCAGGTGTTGAACTTCCAGCTTCAGGCAGGCCAGAGTCTAATCTGCCAGAAAGATGCCTTTATGGTTGCGGAATCTTCGGTCACGCTGGAGATGCACTTCCGCAAGAAGTTGGGCGCCGGCCTCTTCGGCGGCGAGGGCTTCGTCCTGGAGAAAGTCACGGGCCCGGGGCAGGTCTTCCTGGAGATCCCCGGAGAGGTGCGGGAGTACGCATTGGAGGCCGGACAGGTGATGCAGGTAGATCCCGGCCATGTGGCGCTATTTGAGCCGACGGTCAAGTATGATATCACCACCGTCAAGGGCGTCTCGAATATGCTCTTCTCCGGCGAGGGGCTTTTTCTGGCTACGTTAACCGGCCCTGGCAAGGTTTGGCTGGAGACCCTGCCGCTGTCCAACCTGGCGGGTAAATTGGCGAAGTATCTGCCTATCAAGGGGTAAAGTCTCCGGTGCAGCGCACGTCTAAGCGTGCACTGCACCGGCAAGACACGCTCGCTTGATTGAATCTGGAGTGCAGCGTACTTCGGCTTTCCCGGATGCGCTGCACTCTGTATAGGAGGCAGCCTGATGGGTGAAGCTCTGGAGCGCGTGCAGCGTAGCCTGATGACAAAACAAAAAGAGTTCGATATCATTTTGATGCTTGATCGCGTCCGTGATACCGCTTCGGGACCGATGGCGCTGCTCTCCGGCGTCGTCAAGGTGGTGGCGGATCAGGTTCGGGCTGACTTCTGCCTTCTGTACCTGCTGAACGCCGAGACGGGCACCCTGGAGCTGAAGGTCGTCAACGAGCGCGGTGCCGAGGTGTCCCATTTCAGCCGTTTGATCCCGCAGGAGGCACTGCGCCGCGCCCTGCTGAGCAGCCACGCGGCTGCCTGGGAGCCGCCGCAGCTTTTCCCTGCCGAGATGCTCATAGAGGTCCCGGAGTCTTTGTGCCTGGTGACCCTTCCTATCATCATGGAGGCCAAGGGGCAGGGGTTGGGGATCATGGTACTGGGGCGGGATTCGATGCCTTTTACTGAGGAGGAGATGCACCTCCTCGAAGTCGCGGAGAGTCAGATCGATTCTTCTGTGGTGCAGTCGTACATGTATCATGAACTCAGCCTGCGCAACAAAGAGCTGGAGACGATTTATAAGTTCGATCGCATCCGCGACCAGAATCTCCCCTTCGACGAAATGCTCACCGTGGTGCTGCAGGAGTTGTGCACCGTGATCCGCGCGCAGATGGGATTCGTGATGCTCTATGATCGCCAGGGCCGGCAGCTCGAACTCCGCGCGGTGACCCCCGACGATCTGATGGTGGAGCCGACTTACGCGCAGGTCGTGACTTACGCGGCGAACAAAGCGGTAGAACGTGCCGAGATGGTGTGCTACGAGGAGGAAGAGACGCATTGCAGCGTGATGTGTGTCCCGCTGATCTTGAACGGGGAGATCTTGGGCGTCTTCGGTGCGCTCAATCGCTCCGGTCAATCCGGTTTCACCGGTGATGAGCGGCAGTTGCTGCATGCCATCGTCAGCCAGATGGATACGGCAATCCTGGAGAGCCTGGAGCGCCGCCGTCTGCGTCGGCTTCTGGGCCGTTCGCTGGACCCTTACGTCCTGGAGCGGCTGCTGGCCGATCCCAATGTGGACATCCTGAAAGGCGAGCGCTCCCTGCTCACCGTCCTCTATGCCGATTTGCGCGGCTCCACCCGCCTCTCTGAGCGCCTGCAGCCTGAAACTCTGGTGGAATTCATCAATGATTATCTGGGAAAGATGACCGAGGTGCTGCTCTATCGGGAGGGGACGCTGGACAAGTACGTGGGCGACGAGGTGATGGCGCTCTTTGGCGCGCCGCTGCCCCAGCCCGATCACGCGCTGCGCGCCGTCCGTGTGGGCTTGGAGATGCAGGCGGCTTACCAAAGCCTTGCAGAGGCGTGGCGGCAGCGGGGCGTGGAGACCGACGGCCTCGGCATCGGGATCGCAACGGGGGAGCTGATTGTGGGCGAGATGGGCTGCGATCGTCGCACCGATTACACGGTGATCGGCGTGGCGGCGAATCTGGGCTCGCGTATCTGTGCCGCTGCTCAGCCAGGCCAGGTGCTGATCAGTCAGGCTACCTACGAGCTGGTGCGGGACCAGGTCGAAGTGATCCCCTGGCCGGGGATGCAGTTCAAGGGATTGGATCGACCGGTCACGGTGTATCAAGTCATCCGTGTCTCTGGTGTCGTGTGATGGTCTGCTGGATGCCCGCGAAAGCGGGCATCCGGGTCCCTGGGAACTGTCGAACGTGAAGCACATTCATCTTGCTAAAGGAGTTATCTATCGTGGTCAAGATCATTGGTGATACCACATCGGCGCTGTCGCCGGAGATCGCGGAGCGTTATCAGATCCCCATTATCCCCCAGGTGCTCAATTTCGGCACGGAGTCCTATCTGGAAGGCGTCGATATCGATTTGCAGACTTTCATGCGGAAGCTGCTTTCCTCTCAGTACCTGCCGCAGACGGCAGCGCCGCCGCCCGGCCTCTTCACCAAGGAATTCGAGCGGCTGGTCCCTACCGGCGAGCCTATTCTCTGTATCCTGCCTTCCGCGGTGGTGAGCGGGACGGTGCGCTCGGCCATGCTTGCGGCGCGGGATTTCCGGGGGGCTGACATTCGCATTATCGATACCGGCTTCATCGCTGCACCGGTGGCGATGCTGCTGGAACTGGCGGCCAGGTGGGCCGCCGAGGGGCTGGAGGCGACGGTGATCGAGGACCGCATTTATGAGATGCTCTCCCGCTGCCGGTACTACGCCGTGCTCGATACCTTGACTTACCTGGCGCGCGGTGGGCGGATCGGCGGAGCCGCGGCGCTTTTGGGCAGCCTCTTGCAGGTCAAGCCGATCCTCACGCTGCAGAAGGGACGCGTCGAGGTCTTCGAGAAGATCCGCACGCGGAAGCACGCCCTGGCGCGCCTCAAGCAGTTGACCCGTGAGCAGATCGCGCCGGGCTCTGAGCCGTATCTATCGGTCATGCATTCCGGTATCCCCGACCAGGCGCGGGAGCTGGCGGACGAACTGGCCGCAGCGCTGGCGCTCACGGATGTCCGCGTGTGCGAGCTGCCGGCGGCCTTTGTGGTCCATGCCGGCCCGGGCGTGTTGGGCGTTGCCTTCTTTACGACGGCGGGACAGGAGCAGGCACATGCGACTGCGTAGCCTTGATCCCAACCGCGCTTCGGACATTGAGCAGTTCATTGAATTTCCTTTTGCCCTGTATCGCGGGTGCCCGCAGTGGGTCCCCTCTATGGTATCCGGAACCCGGCTGGTGCTGGATCGCCGCCGCCATCCTTTCTACCGCCACTCGGAAGGCGATTTCTTCGTGGTGGAGGAGGGTGGGAAGCCGTTGGGGCAGATTGCGGTGCTGGCTAACCGCCGTTACAACGACTTCCACGCCACGAAGACCGCTTTCTTCTACTATTTCGATACGGTGGACGACGGGGAGGTGGCCCGGCTGCTCCTGGATGCGGCTGCCGACTGGGCGCGGGCACACGGCATGGATACGCTGCTGGGTCCGAAGGGGTTCATGCGCACGGACAGCGTGGGGATCCTGATCGATGGGTTTGAGCACCGTGCTGCACCGGGAGCGTCCTATAACTACCCCTATTACCGCCGCCTGCTGGAAGCCTGCGGCTTCGAGAAAGAGGTGGATTACTTTTCCGGCTACCTGAGCGGGGACTACGACCTGCCCCAGCGCTTCTACGAGGTCGCCGAGAAGGTGAAGGAGCGCAGCGGCTTC
>JAVEWB010000183.1:0-5202 GCA_034004765.1 Anaerolineae bacterium | reverse complement strand
TAACAGTTCTCCCACCCCTTATACGCAATGCGCTCCATATGATCCTCCCTACGCAGTAAGATGTGGCAGCCCTAGTGGTCCCAACGAGCCGGCAGCATGAAGGTGAACCGGCTCCCGTGTCCCTCCACACTCTCCGCCCAGATGCGCCCACTATGCAGCTCAACGATGCTTTTGGCCACGGAGAGGCCCAACCCAATGCCCTCGTGCCGGCGTGTCAGATGATCTTCTACCTGATAGAAAGGCTCAAAGATACGCTCGAGCTCACCCGAGGGGATGCCGACGCCCGTGTCGGCGACCGAGACGGCCACCATGCCGGTATGCGGTCGGATGGAGACCTCGATACAGCCTCCGGAGGGAGTAAAGGCGACCGCATTATCGAGCAGGTTGTTCAAAACGGTGCTGATCTTCGAGGGATCCACGTTCACATAAATCGGCATCTCCGGCGCCGATTGACGCAGCGTCAGGCGCTTACCCGACGCCAGCGGCATCCACTCCTTGCAAGCATCCTCCACCAGGGCTTGTAAGAGACAACGCTCCTGCTTCACCTGCGTGACCCCCGATTCGAGATAGCTGAGGTTGGTCATGGACTTGATGATTCCCTGAAGGCGTGTGGCCCCGCGCAGGACCCCTTCGGCCTCCTCGCTCAACGTTCCCGAAGCGTCCTCGCGGAGCATGGCCGCATAGCCCATGACGAGATTGAGGGGTGTCCGCAGCTCGTGGGAGGCGATGCTGAGGAAATCGGACTTGATCTTATCGATCTGTGCCAGGCGGGTGTTGGCCTGGCGCAGATCATCGACCAGCTTTGCGTTCTGGATCGCCACCGCCGCCTGAGAGGCCAGCGTCTGCAAGATCTCCACATCTTCCTGGCTGAAGCAGCTCCCGCCACACTTGTTGACCGCTTCCAGGACACCGATGTTGCGATTGCGCACCTGTAAAGGCACCCCCAAGATCGAGCGGGTTTGGAACTCGATGCGGGTGTCCACTTCTTCATAATGCCGGGGATCGACCATCGCGTTATCCACAATGGCCGCTTCGCCGGTCTTGTAGATCGTACCGGCGATACTGTGATCCACGGGGACTTCGATACACCGCAGCTCGTCCGCACTGCGATTGGTGGCAGCGACAAAACAGAGCCCGCCGGTTCTCCGATCCTCCAACAAGATAGAGGCGGCCTCACTGCCCACCATATCCGCGGCCGTCTGAATGATAAGCTGCAGCAGTTGATCCAGATCCAGCGTCGAACTCAGCAGCCGGCTGATTCGGACCATGCGCTGCAACCGATCGACCTGCTGCTGTACCCCTTCCAGTTGTGCGTTAGAATCCGGGAGCGTTCTGGCTTCTAATCCTTCGTCCATCTCCACGACTCCTTTGCTGCGGCTGAAAGTAACACCTCTATTGTATCACAAAGCCTGTCATCAGGGGACAAGTTTAGTATAAGAAAAAGGAGCTTTCGGGCACGGCAAAGCCGCGCCCCAAAAGCCCCTAAAGTTTTCTACAGCACCCCCGGTGAGACTTGAACTCACAACCCACTGCTTAGAAGGCAGTTGCGCTGTCCTATTGCGCTACGGGGGCAAATTAACGCTACCCTACATCGTCATCATCGGACGCAGTCCCTTGCGCACCTGATGGCCGGAAAGGACCTGCAAAATCTGCTTCGCCGGATACCCTACCAGCGGAGCAAGCTGGCGCGGTGTCATGGGCGTATTCTCATTGCTCAAAAAGACACGGAAGACCGCCTCCACCAACGTCGGCGACTGCGTCACGTAGTCCGCACTCTTGCTGCAGTGAAGATGGATCACATACTCCAATCCCGCGACCTGACGCACTTCGCCCGTCATTTTATCGATCCAATCGATCTTCTCACCCGGCGGACGCCCCATGTACGCCTCACGATGCTCCGGACAGAGATGCGACAGCAGTTCAATGTTAAAGTCAAGGCCGCTTTTCTCCCACCACGAAACGTCGATGTGGAAAGGTGTGTCGAGTGTTGGTTTGATGAATCCCACAAGCATCGGATTCGGCGGAAGTGTCGTCATCAGTCCTCTCCTTTATACGCCCAATAATGGTCCCCCAGCGAGACGTAATCCTGACGTTCCGTGGTCAACACGGCTAACATCGGAGCAAGGGGGACACGTCTCAAAAGGTTAAGCACACTGTAGAGCGTTGCCGCATGGACCGCCCGCTGCAGGCTCAGCACGGCCACGCCTTGAAAGACACGCTTGATCAGAGATCCAAGGGCTAGATGCCGCAGGCGCTCGCCCAGCGCATCCACTGCCTTCGGATCGGGCACACCAATCGCGGTCAGCTCATCGAACTCACATAGAACCGGATAGCGAGTGACCTCAAAAGAGAAGGCATCCCCATCCACCGAAACCGTCCGCAGCCATTCCCCGCGCCGAGAGCGGAAAGGCCGCGTGCTCACCACAATCGATCCCGGCTCCGCACCGTGCGTGAGGTCGAAATACGAGCCGGGCTCCACCTTATACTCCTCGTAAAAACTGCTCAATCCGTAGACGTAACGCCCGCTGCGCACCACCCAGCCGGGGAAGGACTTGCCGGTATGTCCATCCACAAATGTGAAGCGGACATGATCGGCCAGGCGCGCCGTCGGGAAGAAATGAATCAGCTTGCTGGTCAAGGGCAGCGTGCCGCTCCGCCAATGCGGATAGGTGAGCGTCACGGTAAGCGTGTCGGTGCCCTCTAAGGCCCCTTCAAAAGGCATCTCGGACCACTCATCATCCACCTGCATCTCCAACGAGAGCATCATCTCGTCGAGGAAATTGCGGTTGTAGGGAATGGGAACATATCGCAAATGCGGCGGGGTCTCCAATACCTGCTTGGGCTCCATCCGCCGCAGACACCAGGATGCCTGTCCGGAAGGCCCCACCTCATCAAAGCGCCGATCCCGCTCCAGTGCATACTCCAACGAGAAGATCTGCAGTGGCTGCGGGATCTCCTTCGGGAGATCCATCTCGTTCAAGAAAGCTGTGGTGGGAAGCGGCTCCCCGCCGGTCATATCCAACATCGCCTCGGCAATGTTGAGCTGGACAGGCGTCACTTCCATCACCAGATCACGCACAAACCACTTGCCCGCGACGGCCACGAAATGCGAATCACGCTCCAACGACTCCCGCAGGAGCTTCTTGATCTGCTCCCCGTACTGCGCATACAGCTCGTCCGCTCCAACCTCGCCGGCAGGAACATAGGTAGCTTCATCCAGCGAGTGGCCGCTCTGCAACTCAGCAGCGAACTCCCGCTCCGTCCCTCCCTCCATCCGCACCCGGATGACGGAAAAAGGCTCGCATTCCGGATTGTGGCCGGGACGAACGCTGACGACCTCACCCAAAACGCTCCCCAAATGCGGGAAAATGAGCGTCTCCCCTTCCGCATACGTCTCGCCGGGCCGATAAACCCGCCCCCGGGACAGGGACTCCTGCATCAAACTCTCAAGCTGCTGACAGCGATGCTCGATCAGTGCGATAGTCAGTCCCTCAATTGTTTTTGGATCTTCACCTTCCAACAGGAAATTAACCAGGTAATCAAGATCCGCCGGTAAAACGGTGAATTTTCCCCAATATTGATCGTTCTTCGCAGCACTTTCCACGCTTACGTCCTAACTTTGGATAAATCATAGATAGATTTCAGAGATATGCCTAAATTATACCAGCAATAAAAAGGATTGACAAATAAGCGAAAATGAAGGAAACTATAAGTATTAGGCATGAGGAGGTGTGCGATGAGCGTCCAAACAGATGGCAATATTGGGCTGACAACTGTGTACGTCGCTGCCGGGATGCTCCATGCGATGGTCATTCGGGGAGCCTTGGAGAGCGCGGGCATTCCGGTCATGCTCAGCTATGAGCCGCTCGGTCCTACCTACGGGCTCACCGTTGGCAGCATCGGACAGGTACGGGTGATGGTTCCCAATGAATGGGCGGACGAAGCTCAGGATTTGCTCGCCGCCGACCTCACCACAGGTGGGGCGGTCACTGAAACACCCGATCTCGAAGAGGAGGGAAGCGAGTAAGTCACAGCAAAGCAGCAAGGAGCCTTTCCGGGAGACGCTTCCGGGAGGTCACCTGTGACGCTTGTGCCCCGGTGTGCCTTGCGTAAAGCCGCACCAGGGGCTTTTTGTGCCTGCTCAGCCTTGAAAGATGTCAACCTCAACCATTACCGTTATCGGCGGAGGATTGGCCGGCAGTGAGGCCGCCTGGCAGATCGCGCGCCAGGGACTCTCCGTAGACCTCTACGAAATGCGCCCGGGAGTTTCCACCCCGGCCCACCTCACCGGCGATCTGGCCGAACTGGTCTGCTCCAATTCCCTCGGCTCGGATCTCATCGATCGTGCCGCCGGGCTGCTCAAAGAAGAGCTGCGAATGGCCGGATCGCTGGTCATAGCCGCTGCCGACGCGCACCGCGTCCCTGCGGGAAGTGCCTTAGCCGTGGATCGGGACGGCTTTGCCGCCGAGGTCACCCGTCGCATCGAGGCTGAGCCGCGCATCACGCTGCACCGCCAGGAGGTGACCCGGATCCCGGAAGACGGGATCACACTCATCGCCAGCGGGCCGCTCACCTCACCTTCGTTGGCGCAGGCCATCCGGGCGCTGCTCGGCGATGAGACGCTCTATTTCTACGATGCCCTCGCTCCTATCGTGGAACTTTCCTCCATCGACTTCAGCAAGGCCTTCCACGCCTCCCGCTACGCCAGGGGCGAAGAGGCGGAGGGCGATTACATCAACTGCCCGCTGGATGAGGAGGAATACACCCGCTTCGTGGAAGCGCTCCTGAGTGCCGAGCGCATCGCCCTCAGGAGTTTCGAGCAGGAAGACCCGCACTTCTTCGAAGCTTGCCTGCCCGTGGAGATCCTGGCCGGGCGGGAGCCCCACGCCTTAGCCTTCGGCCCCATGCGTCCCATCGGCCTGCGCGATCCGCGCACCGGCAGGCGGCCGCACGCCGTCCTCCAACTGCGCCAGGACAACGCCGCCGGGACGCTCTACAACCTGGTGGGGTTCCAGACCAACCTCAAATACGGGGAGCAGGATCGCGTCTTCCGGCTCATCCCCGGACTGGAGCAGGCGCAGTTCGTGCGCTACGGCTCCATGCACCGCAACACCTACATCAACGCCCCGGCCCACCTCCTGCCCACACTCCAGCTCCGCGAGCGGCCCACCCTCTTCTTCGCCGGGCAGATCGGCGGGCTGG
>JAVEWB010000182.1:0-5228 GCA_034004765.1 Anaerolineae bacterium | reverse complement strand
CGTGAAAAGTTCCTCGGCCTGATCCAGAATGAGAATGATGGGCAGCGCTTCTCCCTCTTCCTCCTGAGGGGAGTGAAACTCCTGCAGGAACGAGAGGAGCGTGTGATGGCAGAGTGCCTGCGGCGCGACTTTGGCTTCCGAAATCATCATCAGGACGCTGAAGGTGAAGATGTTGTCCACCTCTTCGTTGTTGATGTCAGGGGGGAGATCGCTGCCAACACGTGCTTTGGGCAGGACCGCGAACGCTTCCTCTTCCAGGGAAGGGATGATCTCAGCATTGAGCAGCGAGGTTTTGCCGGCGCCCGAGGGAGCGTAGAACAGGACCACACGTTCGGCCAGAATCAAGGCGAGAAGGTCGCGAGCCTCGCGGTTGCGCCCGTAGAAGTTCTTCCGATCGCTCCGCTCATAAGGGCGGGGTCCAACGTAAGGATTATTTCTCATGCGGCTTCTCTCCCATACCTGTGCGATGCGCTGTGGTTTCTCATATCAGGCGCGTTATCGGTTAGTGGCCTTCCACTCTTCGCGGAGTTCGGCGATGAATTGCTGTGCGCTCCCCCAGAAGACATTGATCTCCGCGTCCTGGAAATACTGCTGTAAGAAGCTCTGGACGGCTGTCTGATCCGCGTTCCCGGCTTCGTCGAATTCCATCTGCACGGCCACGTGTTTGAACCGGCGGCGCTGGCTCATCGTGGTGACCAGTCCTCTCAAGATGACTCGGAACTCCCAGTCGTAGAGGCTGTAGCCGACGAACATGAGTGCACTGTTGGCCATCGCGCCACGAATATAGTTGGGGATGCGATCCATCTCGGCGGAGATTTTTACCAGGAAATCGAGGTAGTCATCCTCGGTCAAAACCAGCGAGTTGATCTCTTCGTCAGTTCCGAAGAGGTGGTAAACCAGAGGCGCTTCCGGGGTGGGGACGTAATTGGGGTCTTCCTCGAACAGGGAGGGCAGATCCTCGAGATCACGATTCCAGCGGCAGATCTCCCTTGCTGGGCTTTTCCCTTGCGCAGCTAATGCTTCGAACATGAAGTTGTCGAAATTCGTAGTCAGATACAGCGGCAGGTTCAGCGCGGCCAAAACCTGATGGGTTTCATTGGGATCATCGGCCACCAGGGCAGGCCAGCCGACCTTGCGGGTCATTTCGGTCAACGTGGCGCACGGCTGTTTGGGACGTAGCTCTTCCGGGAGCTTCTCTGTGAATGCTCCCATTAAGGTGTCCAGCATCTCGCAGCGGGGAAAATCGTCGCCCTGGTTGCTGGCCATGTATTGGGAAACCCGTGCAAGTTCTTCGCGATCCAGGAAGGGGTAATCGTGCAGCTTGGCCCACTGGGTCGCAACCTGCTCGGGGGTGGGAAGCCAGCGCCCGTGGACGCGCGGCCCAATGATAGGCGTGCATTTCCCGCTTTGGATCATGCGCACCATGCCTGACCAGAAGATGCGTGGGTTTTGGGTGCCCAAGATCTGGCCTCGGGCATCGCTCTCTTCCCCCCAAAGCTGGCCCGATTTCAGGCGCATGAAGAGGACCGGCACGGCGGCATCGGGGCGATCCGACGTAAGCAGCGTGCTGCGTGCCTCATTGATGGCTTTATCGACCTGACCGTGTTCCAGCAACTGCTTATAGAAAACGGTGCTGAATTTGCGTGCTGTCGTGACGGTGACGAAATCCTGCATGGCGACGACGGCAGGTACGCCGACAGAGACCAGCTTGGGCCCCAGCCCCCGGAAGGCATCGCCGGTCGCCCGTGTGGCGCTCTGGCAGGCTCCCAGGAACACCAGTTGAGGGTGGATAGCCTGACGCGCCAGCATTTGAGCCAGCGCGTCATCAGGTACAGGCTGCGTGTGCCCTTCTTCATTCTGCATGAAGAGCACCGCCTGTTCCCGTTTCTTGTTGAATGCCCCGTGCCCCAGATAGTGCAGGATGTGGTAGCCCTCGCGCAGCGCCTCTTCCAGCCGCTCCAAAGTAACCGGCGGATCGAGGAATTTGACTTCGATCTGTCCGGCGTCCATGTCCGCGAAAGCGCCCTGAAGTGCTTCTTGCTCTAGTGCAACATCGATCTGTGTGAGACTGTAGGCCGACTCCAGGTCATCGGGGTTCGAGATGGCCACGAGGACGCGGATAGGACGCTCCTCGACAGCGCCACCCCAGGGTAAGGCGATCGGAAGATAGCGAGAGAAAGGCGTCGCTGCATTGGCCGAGAGGACGTTCTCATCCTCGCGGAGCAGCTCCCACGGCAGAGTGTGCAGTTCTGCCGCCGCAGGATCGATGCGCAGCCGGAAACGGCGTTGTGGAGCCTGTCCGTGCGTTTCGCTCCACGCTTTCAGGAGGGTGGGGTCCGCAAGAAGGGCCTCGAACAGGTGGCATCCGTCGGCAGCGGGGTTGCCGCTGGGGATCCAAGAGGCGATGTCGGCAGCAAGATACCCCCGTGGGAATTCCTGCTGTCCGCCGGACGTGAGTTCAATGGGGTACCCGGCATCCTGTTTTTGGAAAATGCGAATTTCCAGGTCTAAAAACAAGTCATCTGTTTTCGAGTTTGTCATTTTGGGCTACCCTGCGCACACACTTTATACGACAGTGGCTGGATGGAAAAACTAAAAATAGTATAGCATAGCTTTTTAACGAATACAACAAAAAGGATGGCTTTTGAGGGTAAAAAGTATAAAACTGGTAAGACCTGGATTTTTTTCTGGAGAAGCAGTTTAGCCCCTGGACGGCTTCTTATCGCGTCGTTTCGCCGGTGACGCTGTCGACCAGGACCCCAAAGGAGGCCGGGGTGACGATACGGCCTGTCCCGAAGAAATCGATGCCTTGATCGTCGGCGAAGTCTGAGGTAGCACCCGGAGCCAACATCACGACCGTATCGCCGGGAATCAGATCGAAGCGCGGGTCGGTTGTGGTATCCAATACGCCATTGCCGGCATAAAGTATCACTTGGCGGTCCCAGGCATTTAGATCATCTTCGGGAAAACGCTCAGTGTTGTCGGATGTTACCGTGGCGACGATGCGAAGTATTGTGTGGCGTGGCACGCGAGCCAGAGCAGGGATGCCCGGCAGGATGAGCGATCCTTCATCGCGGGCAGTTTTGGTGTCGTTGTCGGTGAGCCGCCAGCCCCGCAGGTCGATTCCTCCGGCACGTTGGACCTGCAGCTCGATCCAGTCGCCCTCGATCTCGCCCGTCTCATCGATGTGGACGGCTGTGATTGTCACATCCCCTGGCTGAAGGGCGGCGGGGTCGGCGGGTTCGAAGCGGGGTGTGACCGTCTCCGACAGGGTTACCGTGTGGGTGAAGCTAAGATCTTCTCCGTTCCAAACGGCCTCTTCCCATCCGGCGAAGCGATAGCCCGGTGCCGGTACTGCAGTTAGCTCTATGGGCACTCCTACGAAGTAGTGACCCTGCCAGGGCAGAAAGGGCAGCAGGCTCCCGTTGACGGCTACGCGACCTTCACCGCTTGTAGGGGGCTGGAAAGTCAGAGGAACCGTGCCTCCCAGTCCAAAAGCCTGGCTGTATTGCTGCCGGAGAATGGCTGGGCGGACCCGGGCAAAATCCCGTAGCTCCTGCACACTGTCCTCCCACGGTACGATGCTGGCCCAGCGTTCTGCCTCATAGTGAATATCGGGCGCGAGTTCTGCCGCCACGGCATCGATCTGGGCGGTGACGTTGGGGGGAGCGAGGTAGGTGTTCAGCAGGTCCGCCGTGCGGCGCAGAAAACGATCGCGGAAATCGGGATTTTCCAGCAGCCCCCGGAGCAGCAGGGTGGCCTCACCGTCGGTGCGCTCATCTTCGGGATCCAGTACGCGCGCCAGAGTGTCGGTATCCGCCGCGCTGTAGGGATTGAGCCCCAGGCTCCAGTCATTGTCCCAGAAGAACCACTCCCAGCGTGCACCGGCTGTGCGAGAACGGAACTGATCGATATTGCGGTGCAGCCAGTCGGAGTTGGCCGAATAGATCTGGATGATCATGTAATCGATGAGGTTGTCGAGATCGACCTGCGTGGTCACGTAGGCGTAGATCGCCGGGTCGTTGAGATCCTGGTCTTTGATATAGTCGATCAGATGATCCCAGTGCTTGTAATCCCCGACCTCCGGGGGCATCTCACGGTTGTCGATATCCGGCGTGTCCAGCAGGTCGGCGTCCTCGATGCCGTAGTGGTCGGCGAGGAACCAGGAGTCCAGTCGTTCGCGGATGTGATAGAGGCCCCAGGGCTGGCCGTTGATGAAGACCAGCGAGGCTTGACTGCGTCCGGTATTCCCGCCCATTTGTTCGACAAGGCGGGCGATTACCTGGTTGCGCATCAGCGTCCAATTGAGATCCTCGCGGGAAGCATCCTGGGCCCCGCTGTGCAGGACCAGCCGTTTGAATGAGGCCACGCTGCCCGTGTCGAAGAGGGAATATTCCAAGCGATTGGCCCCATATTCGTCACGGAAGTACAGCCGGAAGGATTTCTGCTCGAAGGTTCGTGAGAAGCCACCGTGGATGCGCAGCCCTGCCGGGATATGAAAGCCCGACCGGCGATCTTTGTCCACGTAGGTCAGATCGACCGGGCGTTCCCAGGCCTCGCCGGTTTCCAGGGGGTTGAGGTAAAGGCCGGTCTGAGGGTCCCAGAGGTCATCAGGTTCGATGATCAGGGAGAGCAGAGGGAGCGTGGCGTCGATCCCCATGAAGTAAGAGGCCGTGACCACCGGGCCAAGGGTGCCATCGGGGAGCACGGCGCGGGCGCGGACGACGGTGACGGTGTGCGCGGCGGCTTTCAACGTGAGAGGTCGGGTGTAAACGCAGCCGCCATCCAGCGTGGGCAGGCTCCCGTCCAGGGTGTAGCGCAGTTCTATGCCGGATGTCGGTGGCCTCAGCGCTACTTCGATGTCGTGAGCGTAGTAGCCGCCCGGCAGTGAGAATTTGGGCACAAGGTCAGAGCTGCCGGAGGAGGTGGGGAGGAGTACCCCCTGTTCCCAGGCAAGCAGGGTGAGCAGGACTGCAATGACCATGGCCAAGAGCTTGAGGGGGCTACGCGTTTTCTGTTTCACCTTTCGTCTCGACGTTCTTCCCGTCTTTCTGTGACCTATTATGCCGTGTGTTGTCGATTTGGCAATGGCAAATAGGGGTTTGACAGCTTTAGAAATCTGCGGTATTATATTCATGTAACCCACTTATGCGGGTAATTGGGAAATTCAGGAAACAAGGAGCGGAAAGATGCCAGTTCAAGATTCGATGATGGCCCCTCAGGCGGCC
>JAVEWB010000181.1:0-5234 GCA_034004765.1 Anaerolineae bacterium | reverse complement strand
GGGCAGATGATTGCAGCGCGCGCGCTGGGCATGACCGGCGTGCAGGCGAGTGTGAACGTGGTCCTGCCGCAAGCACTGCGCAACGCCATCGCGGCGTGGTCCAACGTGGCGGCCGTCGTCGTGAAGGATTCCTCATTAGTCTATGCGGTAGGACTGGCAGAGCTGCTGCGCCGGGCACAGCAGGTTTCGGCGCGGCTGTACGCACCGCTCCTGGTCTATACCGTGACTGCGCTCCTCTACTTCCTGCTCACCTTTGCCACCAACCGCCTGCTGTGTAGGGTGGAAGAGAAGCTGCGGATCCCGGAGATGACCGAAGCCCGCTGAATCTCATACAATAAAAAGAGGGCGTGTCTACGACACGCCCTCTTTTTATACGAGTGCACGAAACTGCGGTCAGGCCGCTATGATAGAGCCGTATTCAATTTACGAGCGCCGGCAAGCGACGTTGCCAACGCATAAAGGCCCAGTTGAGCGGCAAAGAGGATGGCCAGGTAAACCGGAATGATTTCCAGGGAGAAGATGCGCTGGGCTAAAATGCCGGCCAGCCCGGGCAGCGTAGCGGCACCCAGGGCAGCCGCGCTGACCTGCATCCCAATGGTATTGGCCGCATAATGCACGCCGACCCGCTCACGGGTACCCGAGACCAGGCCCGGGAAAATTGGGGCAATGGCAAAGCCGATCAACCCTACCCCCACTAAGCTGGCAATCCCCACAGGATTCCACCAGAGCAGTAAAGATCCCGCCAAAGCCCCCAACAAACTGCCGCTGATCAGGGTGTTCAAGCCAATGCGTTGGTTGTAAAGACCAGCCAGAAAGCGACCGAGGGTAAAGGTAGCCCAATAGCTGCCGGCCCAGAGTCCGGCGATTTCGATCGAGATGCCCCGCGATTCGGTAAGCAGCGTATAAGCCCAGCTTCCCAGGGTTGCTTCGGCACCGGTGTACAGGTAGAAGATCAGGAAGCTCAACCAGACCATGGGCTGGCGCAGCGTTTCTCGATAGGAAGTTTTGTAATCGGTCAGCCGGCGTTCGGGTTGGGATTTGGCTTCGCCGCGATCCGGCTTGCGCTGCCAGAGGGGCAGGGTGACCATAAAGCTAGCAGCCAGCGCCAGTTGCGCCAGGCCCACAACCTGGTAACCCCAATGCCAGTCTTCGAAAAGGTTGAGCCCGGCAGTCATAATGAGAGGCCCCAGCGTCACACCAATGCCATAGCTCGCGTGCAGCCATTGCATCAGTTTTTCCCCGAAATTGGCGGCGACGTAGGTGTTGATCCCGGCGTCGATAGCGCCGGCGCCCAGCCCGGCGACCAAACCCAGGGCGATCATCATCCACCAGTTGGGGACCAGTGTATATCCAATAAGGCCCAGGCCGGTGAGTACACAACTGGCAGCCAGTAATTTACCGACGCCCCAACGGCTGATAATCCGACCGCTGATAGAGCTGGAGGCGAGGTAGCCCGAGGTAGAGAAAAGCAGCAGCACGCCCAACGCGTCAAGCGGTTGGGAGAAAGTGGCGCGGATGGAAGGCCAGGCGACGCCCATCAGACCATCGGGCAGCCCGAGCGAGATGAAGGCGACGTAAATCAGGATGATCAAACCGATTGCGGAGCGACGCGTGTGCGTGGCGACAGTTTTCATAAGGTGTTGGCTCGATTTTCCGGCGGCGTACGCCAAGATGATGGGATCTTTCTGAGGAATTTGCGTCAATGCGTAAAATTCGTGGCTAACGCCTTATCCACGATCATCGGAGTCTTCGTCCAGCCGCCGCTGGTAGAAGCAAAGCATCACGCTGCCGTACTCGCGCTGGTCGAAGAGTTCGAACGCCCGCAGCTCGACCGCTTCGTATTCGACGGGGTGAATCTGCACAATGACCCAGCCATCCTCATTCAACCACTCCGGGTGGAGGTCGACCATTTGAAGTGCCTGCCGCCAGAGTCCCCGGTACTGCGGCGGCGCGATGTAAATGTAATCAAAGGGTTCGGGAACCCCCAGAAGATATTGAAAGACATCGGCGCTCACAACCTTCGTCCCGGACTCCAACCCGGTCAGGACGAGGTTTGCGTGGATGGTACGCAGCGCCGCGCTGCCCTTTTCCACGAACGTAGCTGCCGCGGCACCGCGGCTCAGGGCCTCGATGCCTACCTGGCCCGTCCCAGCGAAAAGATCCAGGAAGCGCGCATCGGCCACATCCGGCCCAATGATGCTGAACAGCGCCGCCTTGGCCCGATTGGTGATCGGACGCGTTCCCGGCCCGGGCACGTCGTGCAGGTTACGGCTTTTCGCTTTTCCGGCAATGACACGCATCGTCTACTCCTGCGGCAGGTCAGAGGGACTCACGTCCTCTGCGGCTGCCTCATCGGGGATCACGCCCTCTATGGCTACGGCGTCGAGGGTCACGCCTTCGGCATCCAGATCCGCAGGCTCCAGCACCGGGGCCGGCTTGGGCTCATGTGGGCCGGCCATGCGGGCGATCTGCGCCAGGAGAGCACCCCAGGCGAACCCCCACAACCCCAAAACAACCAGGCCGACAAGCTGTGCCAGCAATTGTCCACCACTGCCCACGAAAAGGCCCCGAACCCCGCCGGCCACATCCGCGCCATTCCAGCCCTGCCCCCAGCGTCCATCGGCGAAGATGGCCACACTGAGCACCCCCCAAGCACCCCCCATGAGTCCTAGTACGGCTGCAGCGGCGGAATCCTTGAGGCGCAGGACCCCATTCGCCACATAAAGCGCCAGCGGTGCCAGAAGTCCGGCAAACAGCCCCACCACCAAAGCCGCCCAGGGTGGCAGGAAGGGTGCGCCCGCCAGCAGCGCGCACCAGCCTGCTGCCGCACCCCGTGCCGCCAGCAGCGGCTCGAGCTCCCCGGTCACCAGCCAGGCGTACAATTGCGAGGTCAGGACCGCACCGGCCAGCCCCAAGAAGAGGTTGACCGCCGTGCGGTTCAAATCCAGCAGCGCGCCGGACGTATGGAAAGGCGCAGAGAGCGCCCACCCGGTCCAGCCCAACCCCAGGAACAGCGTCCCCAGATTGGCTAAAAGAGGAAAATAGGCCGGAGGAAGGCTGTTGGACTCCTCGGGCAGGCGGCGCTCCTGAAAAAGCAGCAGTCCCATCACCATCATCGCCGGGACCCAAAGTATCACCGCGCTGCCGCCGAAATCGACAAAGCCGTGTCCCAACTCCAGGGTAATCCCCAACTTCGCGAGCCAGCCGCCGCCCCAGGCCCAGCAGGCCGCCAGCGGCACCACGATCGCGCCCAGCAGCCCTCCGGCAGCGACCATCATCCAGCGCCGGACATCGGCCAGCGCAAGCACGGCCAGGAAAACCGCTGTGGCCACCAGCGGCAGGTAAGTCAGGAAAAGAGAGAAGAACGTCGGAGTGACCTCGTCTCCGGTCAGGAAAAAGCCAGCCAGTCCGATGACACCCCAGCCGGGTCCGGCGGTCTTGTCCAACGGGGACCAGATCAGATCCAGCCCCTTGAGTTCCGGCTCATTGGGATTCAACGCATAGGCACCGCCCAGGTGAAAAGCGTAGCCCACCGCCCAATACCCCAGGATGGCCACGGCTACCGCCAGCGCAGCCAGTGGCGTCACACGCCGTGCTTTCCGGGGGGAGAGTCCACCCCAGGTCAAAAGGAGCATGCCAATCGGAATGAAGTATCCCCAGAGCCAGTTCATCTGCATCGTCTAAACTCCCAACCGTCAATTAGCCTTTCTCTGCCACAGAGAAAAACAAATAGATTTCTTAATTTTGCATTCCAAGCCTATTGTAGCACAGGGGAAAAGCGCGTCAATGAGGTAAATTGCGCTGCCCCCCGAAACGTTTATACTACCCCACATCTTCACGGTGGGATCATTGGGCACAAGGAGAAGCAGACAGCTTATGAGCCATAACCTGGGCGGATTTAGAATGCTACGACAGCTCTTAGGGACGCTGTCATGCGTCACGGTGATGCTCCTGGCGCTCTCCGCCTCCGCGCGCCCCACCTCCGCCCGTGTCCCGCAGTCCACGCCGACGCCGCCTGCCGCATCTCGAGCAAATCTCCCTCCCATCGTCGAACCCCAGCTCGCCCAAACGCTCACCAGTGAGGGAAAATCAGACTTCTGGGTTGAGTTTTCCGAGCGCGCCGATCTGAGCCCGGCCTACGCCATGAATTGGGAAGCCAGGGGACAGTTCGTCTACGATGCGCTCCGCACCACAGCCGACCGCGCTCAGGCCGCAACACGGGCCTACCTGGAACGAGAAAGGATCACCTACACCTCCCATTGGGCCGTCAACGCGATCTATGTAGAGGAAGGCACCCTGCCCACAGTACAGGCACTGGGTGCTTTAGAAAGTATCCAACGGATCCGGATGCCGGAGACGTTCCCCGCCCCGGCGCCGGTTGAGCGCACCGCGGTGCGCTTCACCCCCACACGGCTGGCGACCCAACCCAACCTCACCCTCATCCACGCGCCCGACGTGTGGGCCTCCTATACGCAGGGTGAAGGCATCGTCGTGGCCTCCATCGACACCGGCGTGCGGTATACTCACGCCGCGCTGGTCGGCGGCTATCGGGGCACCGCGAGCGGGAGCCATGATTACAACTGGTACGATCCGCAGGGAAGCACCGCGCCCTCCGACGACAATGCGCACGGCACCCACACGATGGGCATCATGGTGGGGACGAATGGCATCGGCGTCGCCCCGGGGGCCACCTGGATCGCCGCCGATGGTTGCGATGGGAACGACTGTCTGGAAGAGGATCTGATCAGCAGCGGGGAATGGCTGCTGGCTCCCTGTCCTCTTGCCGTTGCACCGGGCAGCGCTGCGTGTGCTCCGGCCATGCGCCCGCACATCATCAATAACTCTTGGGGCGACTGCGCAACCGCCACAACCGACTTTTTCGAGGACGTCATCGACGCGTGGAAGGCCGCCGGCATCTTTACCGTTTTTTCCGTCGGCAACACCACCAACTGCCGGTATGACAGCGGACCGTTCTGCGGGAGTGTGGGCAACCCGGCCCGTCACTACCAGGTCACCAGCGTCGGTGCAACCGACAACTCGGGCACCTTAGCCTCGTTCAGCCTCTGGGGGCCTACCGATGACCCAGACCCGCGGCTGGCAGAATTCAGAACCATCAAACCGGAGCTTACCGCGCCCGGCGTCTCTATCACCTCTGCTGTCAACGACAGCGACAGCGCTTACCGCTCCATGAGCGGGACGAGCATGGCGGCTCCGCATGTCGCGGGTGCGGTGGC
>JAVEWB010000180.1:0-5243 GCA_034004765.1 Anaerolineae bacterium | reverse complement strand
CCAACGACCAGGTCAACGGCGAGTCCGCCATCCAGGCGTTCAGCGCAATCAATGGCAGTCCTGCATCGGCGTACGCTGCCTGTGCAGCAACCGTGCTCTCCTGGTGATAGTGTCCGATCACCGCCACCACGTCAGGATCCACCGCCAGATTGCGAGCGGCAGTGCGCGCCAGATCGGGATCGCCGCGGTCGTCATAGGCCACCAGCTCGATCTGCCAGCCGTCCACACCACCGGCGGCGTTGATCTCCCGAACCGCCAGTCGCGCGGCATAGATCGCATCGTATCCTATAGAGCGATACCGTCCCTCGAAAGGAGCAACCAGCCCGAACTTGATAACTGAAGGCAGCGGAGGAGGTAAACAAGCGGCGAGCAAAAACACCAAGGGCAATAACAAGGAGGACAGTCGGCACAGACAGCGATACGTACCCCGGAGGGTCAGTCGGGACGCCATGAGCTGCCGCCCCCTAACGGCCCAGCAGTGACAAAGCGCGGTGGATCTTCTCCTCGACGGAGAGCGCCTCGCCACGCGAGAGCTGCTGCACAGCGCGCTGCGCCTCCACCAGGCTGAATCCCAAAGCCGTCAGGGCCGCCATGACATCGGCATCCTCATCCGCGAAGACCGGGATCGGTCCATGCAGTTTGGCCAGGCGATCCTTCAAATGCAGGACGACGGCCTCAGCAGTCTTTCGTCCCACACCGGGCGCCCGGGACAACACCTCAGGTTGATTGTTCAGGATGGCACTTTGGAAAGTTTCTGGGGAAAGCGCCCCTAAAATGCTCATTGCCGCTTTCGGCCCCACCCCTGAAACCCCCAAGAGCATTTCAAAAAGAAGCTTCTGCTCAGGTTCGAAGAAACCGTAGAGCGCCAGATCATTCTCCCGGACGTGGAGGTACGTATGCAGGAGCGCGTGGTCACCGGGGCGGCAGTCATTGCTAACAGGAACGCAAACGAGGAATCCCACGCCGCCGACGTCGAGGATCACCGTCCCCTCTCCCACATCCACAATTGTGCCTTCCAATCGAGCGATCATCCTTAGAGTCCCTCAATCAGCGTCCTGTGTGATCAGATAAATCAGGCTACAAGCAGCCCTTCCATCCGGGCACGGTAAAGATGGCAAATGGCAACCGCTGCCGCATCAGCAGCATCGTCGGGACGGGGGATCTCTGGCAGGTGCAGCAGCAGGCGCACCATCTCCTGTACCTGCCGTTTTTCCGCCCCGCCGTATCCGGTCACGGCTTGCTTCACCTGCATGGGGGTGTATTCACCCACCGGGAGTCCTGCATCGACAAGCGCGAGGAGCGTCACCCCTCGGGCATGCCCAACAGCCATAGCGGTACGGACATTACGGCTGAAAAACAGCTCCTCGACCGCCGAGGTCTCAGGCACATAGCGCGCGACAACGGCCCGCAGATCACGATAAATCTCCTGAAGACGTTGGGGAAGAGGGATCCCTGCCTGAGTCTCGATCACCCCAATGGCGATCAAGTGCAAATCAGCTCCCTCTTCCTCAACGACTGCGTAGCCGGTAGTTGCCGTCCCTGGATCAATTCCAAGGACACGCATTAAGCCATCGAGGACTCGAACGCCAAGACGGCGTCTTCCGTGACCTCGAGGTTAGAGAAGACACGGCGCACATCATCCAGCTCCTCCAACGTATCGACCAACTTCAAGACCTGCACAGCATCCCTGACATCCAGAGACAGCTCATTCTGGGGTGCCAGAATCAAATCAAGGTTGGTAACCGGAATGCCGGCTTTCTCAAGCGCCTGATTGACAGTATGAAGTTCGGTGGCATCCGTATAAACTTCATGATCGTCTTCATCTTCTCCAGGCACGACATCCTGAGCCCCGGCCTCCACAGCCGCCTCGAAAAGCGTGTCGAAGTCCACATTCGAGGGGACCGCAAGCAGCCCCTTGCGACTGAACTGCCAGGCGACCGAACCCGGATCGCCCAAGTTACCACCCAGACGCGTGAGGGCATGACGCAGTGCCGCCACGGTGCGGTTGCGGTTATCCGTGACCACATCAATCATCAAAGCTACGCCGCCGGGGCCGTACCCTTCATACATGGCTTCGATAATTTCCACACCATCTTTATCGTCGCCAGTACCCCGCTTGATTGCGCGGTCGATGTTATCCTTGGGCATTCCCATCTCGCGGGCTTTATCCAGCACCATGCGCAGACGAATGTTAGAATCAGGATCGCCGCCGCCACCCTCACGAGCAGCAATGACAAGCTCGCGGGCTACTCGGGTAAATCCAGCCCCCTTCTTAGCATCATTTGCTTCTTTTTTGCGACGAATAGTTGACCAATGACTATGACCAGACATATGACCTCCTCATACAGTACCTAAACTAAATTCTCAATCCAAGAAGCTCTAAGCCTTCCTCAGATTCCTTTACAACATCTGCATAGAAAAACAGATGAAAGCCGGGCGATTCTCTATCACCCGGCCTGTGGGGGAGTCAACACAGCCCCCAAAACAGCGCGCTGTCCACGCAGAAAAATACCCCCCTCCATAGGACGCTTGCCAGCCATCTGCAGATGCAGGAGCACCAGCGCCCCTTCACCCGTAACTACAGCGGGAAGGTTTTCCCACGCGAAAACTGTTCCGGGCCGTGCATCCGGCAGGGAGACGTGTGGCAGAGCTTTGGCCTGCAAGATCTTGACCCGCTGCCCCTCCCACATCGTATAAGCTCCCGGTTTAGAAGCAAATGCACGCACCTGTCGCGCCAGCTCCTCCGCCGGACGCTCCCACTGCAAGATCTCTACCCCCTTAGCCAACCGCGGGGCCACCGTCACCCCTTCTTCAGGCTGGGGGCAAGGCAGCACCTGTCCAGAGAGATAATCGGGGAGGATCTCCACCAGCAGCGCTGCACCCAAATGGGCGAGACGCTCCTCCAACTCCCCCGCCGTCTCTGTCGGGCCGATGGGTATCTCACGCTGCGCCAAGATAGGGCCGGTATCCAGTCCCTCATCAAGCTGCATAATCGTAATCCCGGTTACCGCATCCCCGGCGAGAACAGCCGCCTGAATTGGGGCTGCCCCACGCCAGCGAGGCAGCAAGGATGCATGGATATTGAGCGTCCCGAACCTCGGGATTTCCAATACCGCAGGCGGTAGGATTTGCCCGAATGCCGCCACGATGATCAAATCCGGCAGCCAGGCACGCACGCGCTCCACCGCTTCCAGCCGCCGCAAACGCTCCGGCTGAAAGACAGGAATTCCCTCCGCCTCCGCCATATTCTTGACAGGCGGAGCAGACAAGACGCGCGCGCGGCCTGCCGGACGATCAGGCTGTGTCACCACCCCTACGACCGGGTAGCGAGCACACAACACCTCCAGCGTCGGCAGTGCGAACTCCGGCGTTCCCATGAAAACAATTCTCGGTTCCACACACTCATTTTATCATAAGGAGGGCAAGGGGGCAAGTACAAAATTGCCTCGTTGAAATTCCCATTCTAACTTTTTCATGGTATAGTATGAGAAGGTGTAAGTGAAACAGTCCAGAACTCCATCTGGAAGCCAGACCACTCGCATATTCCAATTGGAGGCGGCGACTTACGCCTACACACGGGGGCTAACTATGGAAAGCGATGCGGGCAAGCAATTTCTGGACCACCTGGCGCAAGTTTACCGCCACAGCCTGACGCTGTCCTGGGAGCAGACATTACACGAGGGGCTGCAGGTCTTCGCCCAAAGCTTGGGGGCCCCGCAAGCCGATCTGGTCCTCTTCGATGAACAACAGCACCCGCTGGCCTGGGCAAGCACAGACGCCGATGGACCGCTGCCTGCAAGCCAGGCACTGCTGAGCCAGCCCGATCGTTGGCTGCCCCATATCCGTGAGCACGGATTTGCACCCTACACAGAGCATGAAGCCGCTCCCCCCCTGCGGCTGCTGACCATTCCAAACGCTACAGAGCTCCCGGTCGCCGCCATCGCCCTTATAAACCTGGAAACGCCACCGGCACCAGACCTCCTGGAAGAAGGACCTACCTTTGCCATCCCCCTCTTCCAAACAGTGCGGCTGCTCTGCCAACAAGAGAAAGACCAGCCGTTAAAAAAACAGTTACAAGTCCTGCACCACCTCTACGAAATCAGCACCGGATTGCTAACACAGGTGAGCACCCACGAAGTTGTCTTCATCCTGCTGCGCACGCTCAGCGATCTTCTGCCCGCCGCCCTAGATACGGCATTTTACAGCCGAGACAAGGGGAAATGGCAGCGCATCAAAACTTATACCAACAAGCCCGCGCAATCCCTGAAGCTGCTCCTGCCGGAAGAACCGCAAGGACATGAGGTCCAGCTCATGGAAGCCTGTTTCCATGAGCGGACGCTGATCATTGGAAGTGAGCCGCAAAAAGGCCCGGCCCCTTACTTCTGGCAAAACACCGCCACGACAGGCATCTGCCAGCGGCTCTATTTCCCGCTCTGTCCCCCCATGAGCAAATTCGGCGGCGTCATCACCGTCACGTTAGAACAAGATATGCAGCTCTCACAGCAAGAACTGGCGCTGGCCGGGGCACTGATTCAGCAAGGGACTGCAGCCCTCGCCCGAGTCCATCTGTACGAGAACAGCCTGCAGGAGCAGAGCCAGCTTCGCGCGATCCTGGAATCCTCAAAAGATGGCATCTTCTTGATCGGGCAAAATCTTCAGATCGACTACGTGAACGGGCAGGCACTTCAATTATTGGCGCTGTCCGGAGATCCTACGATGTGGGAAGGACGCTCCTTCCCCGAAGCTATCGCTGTGATCCGCGAGGAAAGCCGCGAACTGGCCCACATCTTGCTCCGCAGCGCCCGAAAAATCTCCACGCCGGGCGGCCCTCTCTCGGAGGAGATCGCAGAGCTGACACTTAAAATGCGGCGGCAGCTCTCGCTGACGCTCTTACAATGGCCGGTCTACTCCCACCGTGGCGAACTCCTGGGCGGACTTTTCATGATGCGGGACGTCACCGAGCAGAAAGCCCTGGAACGCATGCGCGATGATTTCCTGCACATGCTGGTTCACGATATGCGCAACCCCCTTTCTATCATTATCAGCACATTGGACATGCTGAAAGACCCTACCCTCCAGAGCACTTCGCAAGAGATCATTCCCCTGGCGCTGGGCAAAGCGGAAGGCATGCTCAACCTGGTCGTTGCCATTCTGGACATCTCCCGGCTCGAATCGGGACACGTCAGAATCAACAAAACGCCGGTTTCACTGGCCGCGATCGTCAAGCCGTGGAACCGCTATCG
>JAVEWB010000179.1:0-5253 GCA_034004765.1 Anaerolineae bacterium | reverse complement strand
GGTCCAGGAGATGGAATGGCGCTGCACTCCGGCCCAGCCCGCGCGGGTGATGACGACGGGGCGCGCTTCGGGACGCAGTCGCAGCAGGCCCTCTTGGGTAGCACGCACCAGTTGCATGCCGTAGAGGTTGTGAGCCTCACGGTGATCTCCTCCTCGTCCTTCCATGTGGTGGTGAACGGAGCCGGGGAGCGTGGGGTCGCTGTCGATGTGAGTGAAAGCGGCAGGCTCGTTCATGTCGTTCCAGATGCCTGCGATCCCGGCTTCGATCAACGGTGCATACTGATCGCCCCACCAGGCCCGCGTCTCGGCACGGGTGACATCGGGGAAGGCGCACAGCCCCGGCCAGACGGGGGCATGGAACACCTTCCCGTCAGGCAGTACGCAGAAGTGCCCCGCTTTCAGCCCCTCTTGATAGACGGCATACTCCGGGTCTTTTTTGATTCCCGCGTCGATGATGGCGACCAGCTTGATCCCCATCTCTCGCAGATCGGCGGCCAGCCCGGCGAGATCGGGAAAGCGCGTTTTATCCCAGGTGAAGTCGCGGTAGCCGTCCATGTAATCGATATCGAGGTGGATGGCATCACAGGGGACGTCGTGATCGCGGAAGTCCTGGGCCAGTTTCCGGACGCGCGCCTCCGGGACGTACGACCAGCGACTTTGGTGATAACCCAGCAGCCAGAGGGGGGGCAGCGCGTGCCGTCCGGTCAGCTCCGTATAGCGCTCGATCAGGTGGGGCACGGAACCGGCGGCGAAATAGTAGCGCAGTTCTCCGCCTTGGAAATAATGGGCAGCGACCTCCGGGATCTGCTTGCCCAGGTCGAATTCGGCATAGAACGAGTTCTCGTAGAAAACCAGGTAGCCTGTGGGTGTCTCTCCTTCCGGCTGCGCTTCGATAGGGGCCGGCGCGGGCAGCCCGATGTAGACCGGAATATTCAGGTTGAGGGGATCTTGATCCTTGGGGTAGCCACCCGGGTCGGTGTTCCAGAGCAGATGAGAGCGCCCGCGACGGTTCCAGGCGGTGGCGCGCTCCCCCAGACCGAAGAGCGGTTCGTCGGGGGCCAGGGCCGCGCGATGGCGGATGGCACCGCTTGGGCTCCAGGCGACGTCCATATCGGCACGGAGCATATGGCCGTCGGCATCGGCGAAAAAGAGAGCTGCATTGGACAGGTGGATGCCTACGGTCAGCGCCTCGGTGCGCAGGAGCAGCGTCTTTGGGAGGAAGACCGGGACGAAGGCCGCAGCAGGCCACGCTTCCAACGGGCGGGCGATGGCGTAAGGAATGGGTGGTGCCGCAGGGCTGCCTTCGCGGGGAAGATGCCGGACGCGCACCATGTCCGCTGCGAAGAAAGTGATCTCGATGCGGCTGTGTAGAGTCTCTATCAGGACGCCTCTCTCCGTGTAGGCCACCGATTGTACCGGGTTGGGGGGCGTTTCCCAGAAGTGGGGCCATGCCGGCTGGCTGCGTTTCAATTGACGGCGGAAGGCGTGCCAGAGCGCCAGGCCGCGGCGAGGGGCTCTGGCACGCTTCCAGCGCGCTTCGGCCCAGGCCTTACGATAGGGATACTGTGCTCCCAGAAAAACGTTCTTCAGTCCGATGGTCTTTATGATGATCAGAGCATCTTTGAGCATACCTGTCCTCTTATCTTAAATCCCTAAAGTCCACTTGGCCACGGTCAGGTAGATGAACAGCCCGGTGGCGTCGACCAATGTACTCATTAAAGGTCCGGATACCAACGCCGGATCAACACCGATGATGGAGGCGAAAAGCGGCAGCAGCGAGCCGACCGAGGCAGACCAGAAGACAATAATGCCGATGGCGACGCCAATGGTGAGGCCCAAAGCCGGGTCCCCTTCGCCGATCCAGACGCGCAGGAAGCCGGCCATAGCAATGATCAACCCGGTGATGAGTCCCGCGCTGGCTTCGTGCCAGAGGACCTTGAGCGCGTCCTTCTTGTCGATCTCTCCCACGCCTAACGCGCGGATGATGGTCGTCGTTGTCTGGGAGCCCGCATTACCTCCTGTCCCGATGAGCAGGGGGATGAAGAACGACAGCGCCACGACCTTTTGGAGAGTGCTTTCGAAATATTCCAAGACGCTGGTGGTAGCCATTCCGGTGATGAAGAGGAGAAGCAGCCAGCCGACGCGGCTGCGGGTGACCTCCCAGGAGGTGGTGAGGAGATAGGGCTTGTCCAGAGGGGAAGCACCACCGATGCGTTGGATGTCCTCCGTGGCCTCTTCTTCCAGGACGTCAACGATATCATCGATCGTGATGACGCCGACCAGGCGGCTGTTTTCGTCTACAACCGGCAGCGCGGTGAGGTCGTAGCGGCTCATCATGCGGGCGCATTCTTCCTGGTCGGCGGTCACCGCTGCGGTTACCAGGTTGCGATCCATAATGGCCTCGACCTCGTCTTTGGGATTGGCTTTGATGATCTGCAGCAGGCTCACGACGCCCAAAAGCTTGCCCGCCGGATCGACGACGAAATAGTAGAGGTATTCGTATTCCGGCCCCCACTGGCGGATGGCCTCCAAGGCGCGTTCGGCCCACATGTGCTGGCCCAGAGCCAGGTACTCCGAGGTCATCAATCCACCTGCCGTCTCGTCCGGGTGGAGGAGCAGTGGGCTGATGCCTTCGCTGGTTTCCATTAAGTTCAGGATCTTGGCGGCGTCTTTGGTCTCAAGGTCGCCCAACAGATCCGCTGCCTCGTCCGGCTCCATCTCGTCCAGAATGTCGGCCAGTTGTTCGGGCGGCAGTTGTTGGACGATTTCGGCGACCTCTTCATCCTCAAGTTTTTCCAGAATATCGGCAATGTCTTCTGCGGGAAGGCCCTGCAATATCTGGAATTGCTCATCGTCGGGGAGGTCGCTGAAGATATCCGCCTGGTCTGCGGGCATGAGTGCTTGCAGGATGATCTGAGCCTTACGTATTTCGTCATTGTCGAGCAGCCTGTGAATCCGGCTGTACAGGTGATCGACCCACTCTTCGTGTGACACTTCTTGAATGTTCATATACGTGACCTTTCTGGCGTTTCTTTTACAGGTCATGGCCTGATGGCGGAATATAGGCCGCCAGTACAAGGATCTGTCCTTCTGTCGTGATTTCCCAGAACGGGAACCATGCCAGACCGCAGAAGCGTATCTCGATATCCTGTTTCTTTGCGCGGAGCGTTATGCCCCGGAGCTGCGACAGGGTGTTTTTCCATTTCTGGGTCACTTCTTGCTTTTTCGCTTCCCAGGCGTCTTGAAGTGTTTCAAGCTGCTCGCGGTAGTGCTTGATCGCTTCCAGTGACTCTTCTATCTCACCTTCTGCCTTTTGGACGTAGCGCCGCTGGCGGGAGGTCTGCGAGAGCGCCCGCACGTAGGTTCTTTTGGAGAAGAGGCTCAGCAGCGTTTCTGCGCCGCTTAGCAGTTCCTCGCGCTTGCGCTCGGAGAGTTCATCCTCCTCCTGGTCCAGCGTCAGTGTTTCACGCTGCAGCCGGGCCTCGATTTGCGCGGCCTGCTGCAGGACTTTATCCTCTTCCGATCGCAATTCCTCCGCTTCCTGACGTGCTGCTTCCTTTCGGCAGCGCTGCAGAAAGCCGGACTTCGGTTCACCGGGACGGCTTCGCAGGTCGAGCGGAGGACACTCCCAGATCTGAATCCGCGTGCTGCGGTAAATGTGCGTTTTGAGCAGAGACTCCCATTTTGTGTAGGCGGCCTTTTGTCCCATTAGGGAGGGCAAAGGGATGTAGCTCCCTTCGTCCGGCGGTGCACTCATCAGATCCTCCGTCCGCAGGCTGATCATCTCGCCCTGCTCCCATTGCAGCGCCCAGGGTTCGCCTTCACCCGAGACCCGCCATACCTGCTGATCGGTGAGCGCCAGGCCGGCTTTATCGTTGAAGATATGCGCAGCTCCAACGCCCAGGAGGTAGGGGTGGTAGACGAGGACGGCCTCGCCGGCGGGTGGGAGGACTTCCCCGGTCCTCTGCCGGTGTGCATGGATGGCCCACGCCGCGGTTACCGTGGGCGGGAGAAAGGCGAGCGGAATCTCAGGTGCGACCGGAGGCGGCTGTTTCAAGCGATCGAGGGTGGCAGGGTGTGAGAGAGTCTCCGTCCGCAAGGGCACTTGCTGAAGCGGCACGGCCTGCGCCGGCCGGCTTGTCTCGGGTAGGGCTTCGGTGGGACTGCCGAGTTTCTCGATCTCGGCGGGGGTCAGCGGCCCGCGCAGATAAGAGAGGGCGCAGCGGCTTTGTAAGAACTGCACGCTCCCGGCTCGCGCATCGTACATCAGGAATACCCTTGGCTTGAGCCCACTCAGCGTCAGCTCTACCGTCCGGGAACCCATCCCGGATTCCTGTAGGGCTCCTTCCAGCGCTTCGAGGACGCGCTGCTTGTCGCGCTCCGTTCGGAGTGTTCCAACGAACCAGGTGCCGATGTTGCTGAGCCCTTTGTAATCCACGTCGGCCGGGTTCTGGGTAGAGAGAATGATGCCCAACCCCGCCGCGCGCCCCTGTTTGACCAGTGCCAGCAGCGGCGCTTTGGTCGGAGGGTTGTAAGGGTGAGGGGGCAGGTAGCCGTAGATCTCGTCGAAGATGAGCAGCGCTCGCAACGTCTTGGTCCCGGCCTGCCGCCGCATCCAACCCCGCAGTTCTTCCAGGAAGAGCGTGACGAAGAAATGGCGCTGTTCTTCGGGCAGGTGGGCCAGGTAGAAGATCGAAGCTCGGGGTTTGCCTTCGGCGGTGGTCAAAAAGCGGTCGATTTCCAGGGGGGCTCCCTCACGCCACAGTGCAAAGCCCGGTGCTGCGATCAGGTTGTTGAGGGTCAGCGCCAGCCCAAAGCGTTCTTTCTGCGGGAAGAAGCTCTCCATGTCGAAAACGCCGATGCGGGCGATCGGGGGACGCTGTACCATCTGGATCAGCGCGGGGAGGGTGAGGTCATCGCCGCTCTCCCACGCGTATTGGATCAGGGTGGTGATCAGGATGTGCTCCCGGCTTTGCAGCGGATCGACTTCGAGTCCTGCCAGCCCCAAAAGTGCAGAGGCCAGCCCTTGGGCCCTCACCGAATTGTCGTCGGCATCTTGCGAGGATGTCCCGAAGCGGGAGAGGATGTCCACCGGCTGGCCGGCGCGCGAACCGGGCGTATAGAGGGCAATGTCAGCTGTCTCACGCAGGTGTGTGATCTGCTCCGGCCCTAGGTCCCACTCTGCCAGCGCCTCGCGCCACTGGGAAGAGGCTTCTGCCGCGGCCTCTTCCGGCGTCTGTCCCTGGCGCCGGG
>JAVEWB010000178.1:0-5257 GCA_034004765.1 Anaerolineae bacterium | reverse complement strand
GTGACCCAGGACCTGACGGAGCTGGATGTGATTGGGATCGCGCCGGAGCAGGTGGTCGAAGTGGAAGTGGACGCGCTGCCGGGGAAGCGTTGGACGGGGCATGTCACGAAGGTGGACCTGCAGTCGGTGGAGAACCGTGGGGATGTGACCTATCCGGTAACGATCGTGTTGGATGAGGCCGCGCCGGAGCTGCGCTGGGGGATGACGGTGCAGGTGACGGTAGGAAATTAGGAATGAGGAATTAGGAGGCGGGCAGGATGCCCGCGATCCAAAGAATGGCAGGCCCTCCCGTAGGTTTCGAATCTGCGGGAGGGCTTGTTTTTACGCTATTCTACAAGCGACAATCCGATGCGTTTGCGCTGGAGGTCGATCTCGACAACCTCAACCTCGACGATGTCGCCTACGGCGACCTTCTCATGCGGGGAGCGGACGTAGCCCTGCCCCATACGGCTGATGTGGATCAGCCCATCGCGCTTCACGCCGATGTCGACAAACGCGCCAAAGTCGACGACGTTGCGCACCGTGCCACGGAGGCGCATCCCTTCCCGCAGATCTTCCACCTTGAGGATATCACCACGCAGAATCGGTCCCTCCAGATCGTCACGGGGATCGCGCCCCGGACGTGCCAGCGCATCCAGAATATCTTCCAGCGTGGGGCGACCTGTCCCCAACTCTACTGCCAGCGCATCCAGATCCACGGAACGCCGCAACTGGCTGATCTTCTGCGGCAACTGCGTATCCCCCAGCGGCAGGCCAAACCGCGACAGCAGTGCCCGCGCGACGGCATAGCTCTCCGGGTGAATCGGCGTATTATCCAGCGGCTCCTCACCACCCACAATACGTAAAAACCCCGCAGCCTGCTCGAAAGCCTTGGGGCCCAGGCCGGAGACTTCCCGCAATCCGGCCCGCGTGCCAAAGGGGCCATGTGCGTCGCGATAGGCTACAATCGCCTCGGCCAGCTTCGGCCCGATCCCGGAGATGGAGCGCAGCAGCGCAGGCGACGCGGTATTGAGATCCACCCCCACGCTGTTCACCGCCGACTCGATGACCGTGTCCAACGCCTCTCCCAGGGCCTTCTGATCGACATCGTGCTGGTAGAGCCCCACACCGATCGCCTTAGGCTCGATCTTCACCAACTCAGCGAGCGGGTCCTGCAGCCGCCGGGCAATGGAAACCGCACCGCGCAGGGAAACATCCAGGTCGGGCAGTTCCTGACGCGCTAACGGCGAAGCGGAGTAGACCGACGCCCCGGCCTCACTGACGATGGTATATTTCACCGGCACACCGGAGCCAATCATCTCAGCCACCAACGTCTCCGTCTCACGTCCGGCCGTGCCGTTGCCAATCGCGATGACGGTGACGGCGTGCTTCTCGGCCAGCTCTCGCAGCGTGGCCATCGAGCGGTCCCGACTGCGCTCCGGATAGATCGTATCCGTCGCCAGCACCTTGCCGGTGGGATCGACCACCGCGACCTTGCAGCCGGTGCGAATGCCGGGATCGATGCCCAGGATCGTCTGACCGCGTAAAGGCGGCAAGAGCAGCAGCGATTTGAGGTTCGTGGCAAAGACACCGATGGCGTGCGCATCGGCAGTTTCGGTGAACGCCCTGCGCAGCTCACGCTCGACCGCCGGGAAGAGCAGCCGGTGATAGCCATCCTCCCGCGCCGTCACCAGCTCATCCGAGAGAGGGCTGGCCGAATCAGCACGGTAATGTTGCGCTACCGTACCCAACGCCTCAGGCTCAGGGACCTCCAGCGTAATCTTGAGCACCTCCTCGCGCTCCGCACGGTTCAGCGCCAGGATTTGGTGAGGGCGCATCTTGCTGAGATCGCCTGTAAAATCGTAGTACAGCCGATAGACGCCCTCCGGGTCCTTGCCCGCATCCAACACGGTCACACTGAAACTGCCCCGGCGTTTGAAGAGAACCCGCAGGGGATCGCGGACTTTCGGGTCATCCGCCACGATCTCGGCCACGATATCGCGTGCTCCGGCGTAGGCCTCCTCGACCGTCGGCACGGCTTCCCCCAAGAAAGGCTGCGCCCATGCCTTGTAATCGCCCTCGGTGGGCTGCGCCAGGATCAGATCGGCCAGCGGCTGAAGCCCCTTCTCACGGGCCATCGTCGCTCGCGTACGCCGCTTGGGTTTGTAGGGGCGATAGAGATCCTCCAGCCGCTGCAGCGTATCGGCGGCCACCACCTCCGCTTGAAGCTCGGGGGTGAGGACCTGCTGTTCTTCCAGGCTGTGAAGGATCGTCTGTCTCCGCTCCTCCATCGTGCGCCGGTAGGTCAGACGCTCCGCCACCTGGCGCAGTTGCTCCTCATCCAATGTGTCCGTCGCTTCCTTGCGGTAGCGTGCGATGAAAGGGATGGTGCTCCCATCATCCAACAGTTGAGCAGCCGCGGTGACCCGCTTGAGTTCCAGGTCAAGGTCCGCTGCTACGGCAGCAACGATCAAATTCTGTTCCACATCGGCCTCCTGAAAAGACCGCCAGGCACCGGCTCGGCGGTCAAATATCTGCAATGATGCGCTTGCTCCACACTGGCCTCTTTACCGACACAGACAGACTTCTATCACCCACACCGGGCCAGGACAGCACAAGGAGAAGGGCGACCTGAAGTCCGCCGGGGAATCTCAAAAAGGGGAAAGAGCCGTACCCTTCATCACAGCACGCCTGCAAACAGCAGCAGCACGGCAAAGAGCCAGGGCACCACAGCCTTGCGGTAGCGAGCTTCCTCGACCCGGTTCACGGCAAGCCACAATGCAGGGAAGGTCAGCAGCACCAGCACACCCGCTGCAAAGGGTTCACCTTGCCAGAGCAGGAAGAGCACTCCCAGCAGGTCCCCCGCCAGCAGCCACAGTCCGGGCCGAGACATGCACCCTGCCAGAACCGTTACGACCAACGCGGATGCCAAAGGCAGCAGGATTCGCCCCTGCAGCGATGCCCCCAACATCCAGGGAAGTCCTGCCAATGCCAACGCTTCCCATCCCCGATCCACCTGCCCGCGGCCTTCATGCCAGAGCACAGCAAATTCGGCAATCGTCAGGAAAAGCAGGGTCAACAAAAGCGCAAGGCGTCCCAGCGCCACACTCAGCAAAAGTGCAACACCCAGGGAGAAAAGGCCAGAGCGCAGGGGGATCAAAAGCGCCTGCCGTCCGAAGTCGCGCCACCAGGAGAGCGCCTGTCCCACCGCGCGGTAGAGTGCTGCGCCCGGGGTCCCCGGCTGGAGATAAGGCCAGCGGGGGAGCGACGCCCTTTCACGCCAGGTACGCCACTGTGCAAGAGGTGTGGCCCAATCGGTCGTCATCAGCACGCGCCACAACGGAGCCCATCCGACCAACGCCAGGGCCAGGGCGAGAGGCAGGGATGTGCTCGACGCGGAAGCCTCCACGGAGAAAGCCCAGTCGCCCCCCATAACCGCGATCAGTGGGAGGAGCAACCAGCCCCCCTCCCACTCACCTACCCAGAAATTAGCCCTACGTTCGTCGAGCGTGCGTTCCATTAGGAGGCCATTATATCACGATCACTGAGAACACTGAAGTATTGAGACCTTGAGTCAAGAACGCCAGATACAAGCCCACATGAGAGTCCGGTACCCAACATCCCCCATCAGGGCTGTTGATCTTCGACAGGCTCCAGGTGAACATAAGCGCGGTCGACTTCCGGCAGCGCTTCGACAACACCCTGAACCTGGTCAGCAATCGCATGCGCATCGACTAGCAGGAGGTCGCCAGCGACGTTGATGTGAAGATCCGCGACAAGCTGCGGGCCGACGTACTCCGCGATCACCTGATGCACCCTCTGCACTCCCGGCACTTCACCGGCCACCTCAGCAATCTGCCGCCGCAGATCCGAAGGAGCGCCCGCGCCGGTCAGATACCCCAGGTTCTCCTTCCCGGCTTCAAAGGCAGCACGGAAGATCCACAAAGCGACCGCCATGCCTGCGACAGGGTCCAACAAAGGATGTAAATAGGCAGAGCCAAACGCGCCGATAAAGGCCGCGATGGAGGTGAGCACGTCGCTCAGGTTGTCCCGCGCGGTGACCTGCAGCGTAGGGCTGGAAAGCACCTCTGCAATGCGGCGCATCGAGAAATACATCCAGGCTTTGATACCGGCGCTGGCCAGCAAAACTAAAGTAGGAAGTCCGGGCTCCACTGCTAGGCCACCCTCCACGAAACGCACCACGGCGGTCTTGGCCGCCTCGTATCCCGCGAAGGTCATGGCAAAAGAAACCGCCAACCCTACCAACGGTTCGAACCGGCTGTGCCCCTGAGGGTGAGAGAGATCCGGTGGCTGCTGAGCAACCCATAACCCCAAAACCATCAGCAGCGAATACAGCACATCGGAGACAGAGTTTGCCGCATCCGCGTACAGCGCCACACTATCCGAAAGATAGGCTACCGTGCTTTTACCCGCTGCCAGCACGACATTTCCGACCAGCGTGATCACCAACGCGCGCCTATAAAGAGACCGCCGTTCAGGGTCAGGTGCATAATCACGAATCCACTGCATCGCGAAACACTCCTTTTATTGCCCTGGCCTGATTATAAAAAAGGGCAGGGAGCCGCCCGAAGACGCTTCCTGCCCTTGTCATCCTATTCTCAGGAATCAGCCACCGTGCTGGGTCTCCGTCACGGCCTCCAATTCGATTTTATTATAACACACTAAACCGGATCGCGGAAGTTGTAAATCTCACCTTCCCGACGCCAGGTTCTGCCACAGCGGCTGCACGTAAACGCCTCCTGAGGGGGTGCGCCCAATGGTTCTCCGCACTCCGGGCAGGCAAAGAACAACGCTGCCGGGGCTGCCGATTTCTCGGCGGACGCACGGGAGCGTACGAAGACGCTGGGGCTCCACTGCCACCAGGCTCCGGTGGGCTGCGTCCAGCCGTCCAGGCGGACCAGCCACGAGGTCGGCAGTAACCGCTTCAGGAATCCCATACGATAGTGCGAGACCGTGCGCACCACCTCCCGCTGCAGTCCGCAAGCTTCGAGATGCTTCCAGATCCAACGGGGATGAAAGTCGAAATTGAGCTCCACGAACTCCACCGGCTCCGGGTCAAAAGGGGACCAGCGCTGACGGCGGAACAGATAGCGCAGCAGCGCCTTGAGGTTGTGCTTATTGGCGAACTCCAGGACAAAGGCCCCGTTGGACGCAAGGATGTTCGCAACCCCCTTCAGAACTGCAGGAGCATCTACCGCATGGTGCAGTGTGCGGACCATGGTCACCGTATCGAAGAGGCCGGGGATAAACGGCAGCT
>JAVEWB010000177.1:0-5258 GCA_034004765.1 Anaerolineae bacterium | reverse complement strand
AGGAACCTTCTGTCGTAGCACAAGAAGTCGATACCGGCAGAGTTGTCGCTGTAGGGGAAGAGGCCCGCGCGATGATGGGCCGTTCTCCCGAAACCATTCAAGTGCGTAGGCCTCTCCGCGATGGTGTGATCGCGGACTACCGGGTAACACGTGAAATGTTAACCCACTTCATCAATCGCGCGATCGGACGCTTCCGCCTCTTCAGGCCCAAAGTCATGGTGACGGTTCCTTTTGGCGTCACGCAGGTGGAAAGACTTGCCGTGCGCGAGGCGGCACAAGAGGCTGGCGCAGGCAAAGCTTACCTGGTCCCCGAACCGTTCGCAGGAGCATTGGGTGCCGGACTGCCCATCCACACACCCGGCGGACACATGATCGTAGACTTCGGCGGTGGGGCCAGTGAAGCCGCCGTCCTCTCAGTCTACGGTGTCGTCACATCGGCGGCCGTCCGCGTCGGCGGGGTGCGCATGGACGAAGCCATCGGAGCGTATGTGCGCCGTAAATACAACTTGATGATTGGTATGCCCACCGCAGAGGAAGCAAAGATCCGCGTGGGCGCTGCGCTGGCACTGGATACCGCGATGCACATGGAAGTCCAGGGGCGTGATCAGGTCACCGGATTGCCCCGCAGCGTCTCGATTACCACCGATGACATCGTCGAGGCCCTGGAAGAACCCCTTTCGATCATCGTCGGAATGGTCAAGTCCGTACTGGAACACACTCCGCCCGAATTAGCCTCCGACATCATCGACCGCGGTATGACTATGATCGGAGGAGGCGCCCTGCTCCGTAATATAGATCAATTGCTCACTCAGGAAACGGGAGTGCCGGTCTACGTTGCCGATGCGCCCATGGCATGCGTTGCCATCGGTGCCGGCAAAGCCTTAGCCATAAGAGACATCCTGCGCGGAACCCTCACCGAGATGTAAAGTCAGCCCTTCATCAAAAGGCCCAAAAGCGAAACCTTTTGGGCCTTTTGTCGTATATAAACATAAAAACCCGCCTCAGGACGGGGCGTAAACCCACCTCAAGTCCGATGACACCCACCCTGCCCTGTAGTATGCTGGCAATATGAAGATAAGGCAGTGAGCGGCGAATCGTATAATATTGCCCGCCGTATTCTTTATGTTATAATGGAGCGTCGGCCAACTATAAAACCGTACTCATAATTGAGCCTAAAAGTCCAAAGCGGCAAACTCCACCTAAAGAGGATACGCACACAGAGAGGTACCAGACAAGCGGGAGAACCCCTGCGTTTCAGGCACGCCGGGCCTCCCCATGGCGCTTCTTGTACAGTCCTCAACGAGTAGCCGGACAGGTAAATGGAGGAGTAGATGAAGAAGAAGTGGCTCTGGATCGCCATCGGTGTCGTGGTTATTATAATCATTGTGGCAGTACTCTTTACTAGAGCACAACAAGGGGGAACGGCACAAAGCGATATCCTTCGTTCGGCAGAGGTCATCAAAGGGAACCTGGATATCACCGTTCCCGCAAGTGGCAACGTCGTAGCCAACCAGAAAGCAGCCCTGCACTTCGACACCACAGGAAGCGTTGACGCCATTGAAGTGAAAGTCGGAGACCGGGTGAGGGCCGGCCAGGTGCTGGCACGCCTCGATGCCGAAGTACTGGAGATGGCGCTGGAAGAGGCCCAGACCAGCCTCGATCAGGCAAAAACCGATCATGAGCGCAGGATCAAAGAGGCGGAAATCGCCCTCGAAAGCGCCAATCTACAACTGCGCCAGGCACAGCTTCGCCTTCCCGGCGTCGAGTCTGCGGCAGCATCCTTACGCTCCGCCGAAGCCAATTTGAAAAAAGTACAACTCGGAGCCTCCGAGGAAGCCATTGCCATCGCGGAGCGTCAGGTAGAACAGGCCAAAAATGCCCTATGGGGCGTACAGTTACAGCGTGACGCCACCTGTGGGGCAAAAAGAGCCGGGAACGCCACCGGAATACAGTGCGACGCTGCCCAGGCGTCGGTCCAGCAATCAGAAGAAGCCGTGCGCATTGCCGAATTGCAGCTTCAAGAGGCCCGCAAAGGCGCTACGGCTGAGGACCTCGAAACCGCCAATGCCCAACTTGCACAGGCACAGGCACAATATAAGAGTGCCCGCGGTGAAAATGCCGCGCAGATTCAGGGGCTCGATATCCTGGAAGGTAATGTGGAAACGGCCCAGATCACCCTGGAGCGCCTCCAAGAGGGCGTGGACCCATTATTGGAGCTATCTGTGGAAAGGGCCAAGTATAACTTAGAAGCCGCTACCTTGACCGCCCCGTTCAAAGGCATCGTTGCTGATATCGACCTGCAAATTGGGGAACAGGCTTCGGCAGGAACAGCGGCAGCTACCATTGTGGATGACTCCGTCTTCTTCGCTGAAGTCACCGTCGACGAGACCGATATCGGCACCGTGGAAATCAGCCAGACCGTCGAAGTCACGCTGGATGCCTACCCCGATATCACGATAGAAGGCGTCGTCGAGACCATCGCCCCGGCAGCGACCAGCACCGGCGGGGTCGTCTCCTACCCGGTCCGCGTGCGCCTCTCTTCGACCGATGAGGCCGCCGTGCGAGACGGCATGACGACCAGCGTGCTGATTCGCACCAGCACCATCGAAGATGTCATCCTGGTGCCTAACTGGGCCGTGCGCACCGATCAGACCAACGGGGAGACGTACGTTTACCAATTGGTGGCGGGCCAACCCGTACGGACGCCGGTTACGGTAGGTGGACGGAATGAGACCGAGACACAGATCCTCACAGGCCTCGAAGAAGGGGCTACCGTCGTTCTCATCACGGAACAACGCTTCCTGTTCCCGTCCGGCGGCGGAGAAAACGAATCTCAGTCTGAGCAGAGTGTCGTCGTAACAGCAGGGTAAGAATGAATAACACGGTTATCGAAGTACAAGACCTGACCAAGGTCTACAAAATGGGC
This sequence comes from Anaerolineae bacterium, assembly GCA_034004765.1. Lineage (GTDB taxonomy): Bacteria > Chloroflexota > Anaerolineae > B4-G1 > SLSP01 > JAVEWB01. The sequence continues at coordinate 2,332 of JAVEWB010000177.1, read as the reverse complement.
GATCAGGAACTCTCCGCGCTGACCGGCGTCTCGCTGCAGGTCCACCGGGGGGAAGTCGTCGCCATCATGGGGCCGTCCGGCTCCGGGAAATCCACCCTGATGAACATCTTGGGATGTCTGGATCAACCCACGTCAGGGAGCTACTATCTGGATGAAGAAGACGTCAGCCAGATGAATGATGACGAGCTGGCAGCAGTCCGCAACCGCCGGGTCGGTTTCATTTTCCAAAGCTTCAACCTGCTTCCGCGCACCTCCGCCCTGGAGAACGTCCAACTTCCCATGATCTACGCGGGCGCTACACCCAAACATCGCCGCGCACACGCTGAAGCCATGCTACACGCAGTAGGGCTGGGAGAGCGGATGCACCACATGCCCAATGAACTCTCCGGCGGGCAGCAGCAAAGGGTCGCCATCGCTCGCTCCCTGGTCAATGATCCTTCGATCATCCTGGCAGATGAGCCCACCGGCAACCTGGATAGCAAATCCGGTCGGGAGGTGATGACCATCCTCCAAAAGCTCAATCAGGAACAGGGGATCACCCTCATTCTGGTAACCCATGATCCTTACGTTGCGCACCACGCCCACCGCATCCTGCATCTCTTCGATGGGAAAGTCGAGCGCGAAGAAATCATCGAAGCTCCCATCCAGGCCGAAACAACAGATCACGCAGAAGAGGTATGGGCATGAAAATCGTCGAGAGTCTCAGAATTGCCCTGCGCGCGCTGGTGGCTAACAAAATGCGCGCCATTCTGACCATGCTGGGCATCATCATCGGCGTGGGCGCTGTGATCACGCTGCTGTCCGTCGGTGAAGGCGTGCAGGCCTACATCACGAAGCAGTTCGAATCCATCGGGACCAATATTTTCTTCATCATGCCCGGCTCTTTCGAACGGGAACTCGACAAGCCAGCCTACCTGACGCTGAAGGACGCGGCGGCGCTCACCGATGCCGCCCTGGCAGCCGACATCCTGCGCGTTACACCTATCATCCAGGGAAGTGGGAGCGCCACCGTCCCAGGAGAAGAGATAAGCACCGTCGTCAATGGAGTCACGGCCAATTACACCGAGATTCGCAACTGGTATCCGGTAGACGGCACCTTCATCACCGAAGACGAAAACCAGGCACGCACGCGGGTCGCGGTGTTGGGAAAGATCGTAGCGGATAAACTCTTTCCCAATGATCCCTCCCCTGTTGGTAAAATCGTCCGCATCGACGGCGTCCCCTTCCGCGTCACCGGCGTCATGGAGGAGCGCGGCGGATCCAGCTTCGGCAGCGAAGATGACGTGATCATCGTCCCCCTCAACACCGCACTCTCCAGACTCTATCCTTATCGGACATCACGTGGGGAGCCCAGCATCTCCATGATCTACGTACAAGCCATCAACGACGACCGCATGGAGGCCGCAATCACCGAAGCCTCCGAAATCTTACGGCAGCGGCACCGCATCGATCCCGGTGGCATCGATGATTTTTCGATCATCAGCCAGTCCGACCTGATCGGGACGTTCGAGCAGATTACCGGCGTGCTGACCGTCTTCTTAGGCGTCGTCGCGGGGATCAGCTTGCTGGTCGGCGGGATCGGGATCATGAATATCATGTTGGTCTCGGTCACCGAGCGCACCCGCGAAATCGGGCTGCGCAAAGCCGTAGGGGCACGCAAACACGACATCCTCGGGCAGTTCCTGATCGAGGCCATGCTGCTCTCCATGATTGGTGGATTCATCGGCATTGGGTTCGGCACCTTGGGAGCCACCATCATCACATTCTTCTTGAAGTCCGAAGGCTTCGAGGCGGTCATCACCTTGGGCTCCATCACGCTGGCCACGCTTTTCTCCGCGGCTGTGGGGCTCTTCTTCGGCATCTACCCCGCGCAGCGTGCCGCCTCGCTCAACCCTATCGACGCGCTGCGATACGAATAGAGGCCAACCTCGCAGGTAACTTTAAGGGGTTGGGTTCGCGGTAAAGCTGCGAACCCAACCCCTTTTTACCGATTGGACAAAATCCCATACTCTGAGTATCATTACTGTCATCTTTACCGGAGAAAGGGACAATGATGGCAGATCAATTGGACTATTTCTTTAATCCGCGCGGCGTGGCAGTAATTGGGGCCAGCGCCGATCCGGCCAAACTCAGCTATGGCGTCGTCCGCAACCTGAAAGAACATGGCTACCGGGGGGCTATTTACCCCATCAACCCCAAGGGGGGAGAGATTTTGGGTCTGCCCGTCCTCCCGGACATCGCCGTCGTCCCCGACCCTGTCGATCTGGCCATCATCATGGTACGCGCGCCGTTAGCCCCGGAGGCCTTAGAGGCCTGCGGGAAGCGCGGGCTC
>JAVEWB010000176.1:0-5318 GCA_034004765.1 Anaerolineae bacterium | reverse complement strand
GTGCTGGTCACGCTCGCCAAACTGCTGGCACCGGTCATGCCATTCCTCACCGAAGCCATGTACCAGAATCTGGTGCGCACGGTGGCCTCCGATGCTCCCGTGAGCGTGCATCACTGTCTCTGGCCGGTGACCCAGCCGCTGGCAGAAGCGGAGGGCGTGCTGGTCGATTCCATGACCGCGGTGCGACAGGCCGCGACCTTGGGACACTCCGTGCGCGCTGCCGGCAACCTGAAGGTGCGGCAGCCGCTGAGCCGCGCGCTCATCGCCGCCGATCCCCGCAGCCGCGAGGCCCTGAGCAAGCTGCTGGACCTGCTGGCCGACGAGTTGAACGTCAAAGAGGTCACGTTCGTCGAGGAAGAGGGGGAGCTGGTCACCTACACGCTGCTGCCGCTGAACAAGGTCTTGGGGCCGAAGTTCGGCAACCGCTTCCCGCTGGTGCGCAAAGCGCTGAGTGCCCTACCCTCCGCCGAGACCGTACGAAAGCTCAAGGCGGGTGAGGCCGTCGCCCTGACCTTAGAGGATGGCAGCCAGGCTGAGCTGACCTCGGACGAGATCCTGGTGCAAACCCAGGCCCGCGAGGGCTACGGGGTCGCCGGAGAGGGCGGCCTGGTCGTCGCGCTGGATACCAAGCTCACGCCGGAGCTGGAACAGGAAGGGCTGGCGCGGGAAATCGTTCGGCGGGTGCAGGACCTGCGCAAGCAGGCCGATTATCAACTCACCGACCGGATCGTCGTCCAGTACAAGGCCGACGGGCCGCTCGCCGAAGCTATCACGGCGTTCAAAGAGGCCATTGCCGCAGAAGTACTGGCCAACACCCTCGAAGCGTCCTCGGCCCCTGAAGGGGACAAGGTGCTGGAAGATACGATCGATGCATACGCCGTGGTATTAGGCGTACGGCGCGCCTAAGCGAAGCGTTCAAAATGCGCCCGAAAGCCGATAGAGCTTTCGGGCGCTTTTGTTTATCCTTCAAGTTGGGTAGCCGCGCTTTCCATAGCGCGACTGTCCTTCCTAAGCGCGGTATGGAAACTACCTGTGTTTATCCTTCAAGCCATCCTGGCACGCTGCAAACTGCTCGGCACCGTGTCAGGGAAATGCAGATAAGCCTCGGTGGCTTTGTCCAGATCAGCATAATACCCCCGGTAATCAGGGGGGAGCAGCGCGGCAAGCTGATACATGATCTCATCCGCAATCTGCTGGCGGCTCTCCTGATTCAGGCGCTTGCCCCCCACCTGCACATGGAAGGGCGCTCCGACCGCAATGTGGAAATCGGTACGCCGGAGCCGCCTGATATTGTGCTTGAAACTCTCCCCGCCGTAATAGGCCAACGGCAGAATAGGTGCCCCGCTGTGTGCCGCAAGCAGCGCCACGCCCGGTTTGCCGCGCTGCAAACATCCCGATCCGCTGCGGGTGCCCTCCGGCGCGATCACAAGGATGTAGTTGTTCTGCAGCGCCGAAATCCCTCGCTGCAGTGCCTGAACGTCCGCTTCCCCACGCCGTATCGGGATAGCGCCCCAGAGGTTCGAGAGAAAAGCCAGGGCCGGGTTATTCCAGGTCTCGGCCTTGGCCAGGGCGGTCATCCGGCGGGGGTGCAGGTGCGTGTACAGCAGTGGGACGTCCAGGAAATTGATGTGGTTGACCGCCAGGATCAGCGGGCCGCTGGTCGGCACGTAGGTCAGCGCCGCGTCATCCACCCGGCACAGGACACGAATAATCCCCTTGAGACCATTATTGACGACCCAGGTCTGAAGACTCATGCTTTGAACTCCGTCGATTCGGTGATCAGATCGAGCTGCGCTGCAACCACTTCCATGACAAGCTGCTGCCCTTCCGTGCAGAGCGTTTCCCCATCCGCATGAGCGGGCAGGCTGCCCTCCACCGCCGTGACCACGATCCTCTGGGTCCGCCCGGTCGTAATATCCGGGAGACTCTCCTGTGTGCCTTTCATGATAGCGGAGATCAACTTGATGATCCGTACCTGGCTCACCTGATGCGCAATGCACAGGTCGAACAAGCCGTCGTTCAGCCAGGAATGCGGGGCCATCATGAAGCTGCCCCCCATGCGCCGCCCGTTCATGATCGAAACCATCAGCGTAGGCTGCACCAACGTCTTCCCATCGTACTCGATGCGGAGCACAGGGGCCTTCGCATACAGGAAAATGGTTTTAATGGCGGCGATCATGTAGGAAAGAAAACCGTGAACGTGTTTCAGCTTTGCCGCCTCGAAGCCGACGACGGCATCGAAGCCAATGCCCACACCGTTGCCAAAATAGCGGCCCTGAGGGTAGAAGCCGCCTTCCACACGGCCGACGTCGATGGTGCGGCGCTGCCCCTGAGCCAGCACACGGACTCCCTCGACCAATTCGTGAGGAATGCCCCCACCGTAAGCGAAGTCGTTGCCCCGTCCCACGGAGAGGGCGCCCAGCGCCACGCCATTCGCTCCAGCCTGTTTGGCCAGGATCAGACCGTTGAGCACCTCGTTCAACGTCCCATCCCCACCCGCCGCCGCCACGACATCGTAGCCGCTCTTCGCAGCTTCCTGGGCCAGTTCCGCGGCGTGCCACGGGCGCTCCGTGCACACCAGGTCATAACGCAGCCCCTGAGCGTCCAGTGCCTCTCTGATCAGCGGGACAGCCTGCGCGCCCATCCCTTTGCCCGAGGTGGGATTGACAATGATCTTGTAGTTCATGCGTTTATAAATCCTTTGCAGTTAAAATAGATAAATCCACAGCACTTTTAGATTGCCCCATTATAACGTATAAATAGGGAAAGGGATTTTGGACGCGGCGAAGCCGCATCCAAAATCCCGCCAAGTTTTTCTTTCAATATGCGACACGGCAAGGACAATCCGGCGGAGCGTCCTACATCTCACGGCAAGAGTAGTCAGCAACAAGATCGCCTCGCCCAATAAGATGGACAATCCGGCGGAGCGCCCCACATCTCACGGCTGCACAAGCAGCGCAGCGTCGTCCCAATAGGCTTCATTGTGCTTCACAATCCACTTCCCCTCGGAGAAGATGAAGACCGTCACCGCTCCTCCCTCACCGACCGTGGTTGTGACAGGGCCAATTTTCTCATAGGCGTCGTAGACGTAACGGTCTTCGCTCCACACGACCGTGCCGGCCCACGGATCTTCGCCGCCCGTGGGATCGATCCCCACTTTGAGCCAGTAGGCGTAGGGATCACCGCAGGAGACCGGCTCCAGCAGATCCTCATTGCAGGACCAGGCGTGACCGTAGGCGGAGAAGGTCGCCAAAGCCCCAGCAGGCAGCTCCGCGACACGCTGGTAAAAGCCGGCCTGGTATTTGCCCCACTGCGCGATCTGCATCGCCTGTTTCCCGCTGCGGATGCGCGGAATGGGCTCGACGTAGATGTCCGCATCCGTAGAGACAGAGCGCACGATCTCCGGCTGCTCCATATCGTCGTCCGATGACTCTTTCCACCAGGTCACCCAGTCCTCAGGTGTCAAGATCGCCGGACGCTCGCCGTAAAAGGTGTCATGGTCATACCCGGCCTCGAAGCCGGGGTTCAAGAGGGCATCGGTGATCGGCGGCTCCGATCTCAATACGACCGGCAGGTAAATGAAATGGTCATACCCCACCTCCTGCGCCGCCACCGGGCCGATCCCTCCACAGTATCCGAGAAAAGCCAAAGCTGCTGCCAGCACCCACTGTATCCTTTTGATGATCCACCTCCGGAGAGAAAATAGCGCCGCAATTTTCGAATTATATGGAACCATCCGCCCCTGTCAATTGCACTTCGAGCAATCCGGCAGGGCTATCGCACTTAACCTGTTCCCTCCTCGTTTTGTCATTCCGAGCGGCTTCCACGACGCACCCTCTCAAGAAGCCACGACAGCGAGGAATCTCGTTACCCTCTTGCATTGCTCCGGATGACACAATCACCGAGAAACAGTTTAGATGCGATACCCTGGAGCAATCCGGCGGATGGCTCTACAAAGCCGCGTTCTTTGTGGTACAATGCGGCACAGACTCGATACAGGAGGCATGGAATGCGTCGTTTGATGGTTACCGGCGGAGCAGGGTTCATCGGTTCGAATTTCGTCCGCCATATGCTGGAAAAGTACCCCGACTACTTCATCGTCGTGTACGACAAGCTCACCTATGCGGGGCGGTTGGAAAACCTAGAGGACGTCGCCGCGCGCTTCGAAGGTCGTTACGCCTTTGCCAAGGGTGACATCTGCGACACACAGACGGTCGAAGAAGCGGTTCAATCTTACGCCATCGATACGATCGTCAACTTCGCAGCCGAAACCCACGTGGATCGCTCACTGGTGGAGCCGGGGTCGTTCATCCAGACCGACGTCTACGGCACCTTCGTCCTGCTGGAAGCGGCCAAGAAATTCGGGCTGGAGCGCTATCACCAGATCGGCACCGACGAGGTCTACGGGCAGGTATTGGAGAACCGCTCCAAGGAGACGGATCCCCTGGAGCCCCGCAGCCCTTACTCCGCCAGCAAAGCCGGGGGAGACCTGATGGCGCTGGCATACTATCAATCCTGGGGCGTTCCCGTCACCATCACCCGCGGCTCCAACAACGTCGGGCCGTACCAGTACCCGGAAAAAGTGGTGCCGCTCTTCGCCACCAATGCCATCGACGATCAGCCTCTGCCCGTGTACGGGGACGGCCAGCAGATGCGCGACTACCAATACGTGATCGACCACTGCGAGGGCATCGATCTGGTGCTCCACAAAGGCACGATCGGAGAGGTCTACAACGTTGGCACGGGCAGCGAGATGACCAACCTGGAGATGACCCAGATCGTTTTGGAGACGTTGGGCAAACCCGCGAGCCTGATCCAACACGTCGAAGATCGACCGGGACACGACCGCCGCTACGCCTTAGATGTGACCAAACTCGGCGCGCTGGGGTGGAAAAGCGGCCACACCTGCGCCCAGGCGGTAGAGAAGACGGTGCGCTGGTATGCGGAGAACGAAGCCTGGTGGCGCCCGATCAAAAGCGGCGGGCTGTACAAGACCTACTATCAGGAGCAGTACGGGAAGCGGCTGGCCGATCGCCCATAGCGTATGGCGACCCTCGATTCGATTGCTTACTACCTGCTGAAAAAGGTAGCCCGCGCAGTACGGGAGTTCTCCCTCATTGCGCCCGGCGACCACATTGCCGTGGGCGTCTCGGGGGGCAAGGACAGCCGCACGCTGCTGGAGCTGCTGCTGCGGGGGGTGGAACTCCCCCAACACGGTGAGGGCGGGATCTCGGAGCGTCCCTATCGCGTCACGGCTCTCCACGTGGATGGTTCGACGGTCGGGCTTCCCGACCTGCGCCCCACGCTGGAGCCGTGGC
>JAVEWB010000175.1:0-5345 GCA_034004765.1 Anaerolineae bacterium | reverse complement strand
CCCCCGCCTCTTTTTCGCTGCCGCAGCCCAGCTTGTAATCGAAGATATAGGCTTTGGCGTGCAGGCGGCCTTTGGTATAGACGCGCACTTTGAGCCGGCCGGCCTCGACGAGCTGTGCCAGCGTCCGCACCAAATTCTCCGCTGCAGGGGTCTGCTCCATGAGCGCCGCGGCCTCACCGATCCCGGCGGCGATGGCATCACAGACGGACTGTCGTTCCTCCAGGGAGGGATGTGCCTGCCGCTGCAGCTCATGCTGGAGCCGCTCCAGGTTGTGGTACCCTTCGGCAAGCTGCTCGATGGTCTTGTGGTCGGAGGTGTTGCCGATGAGCAGCCGCAGCTCCTCCACGTCGGCAAGCTGATCGGCGACGGCCTCCAGCCCGGAGAGGAAGAAGTAGCCGACGGCGAACTTTGCCGCCCTGCTTTGGGGCAGGATCTCCCGGATGCGGTCGACCAGCTTGATGTCACGGTTGTCGATGATGTCGTGGGCCATGAAGTTCCTCCTGCATCAGATGCGTCGCAAGCGCACCCAGCCTTCCTGTAGATTGACCGTCTCGACACGCCAGCCCGCGGCCAGCCAGGCCTGTGCGTAAGGGTGATCTTGGATCGAGGTAGGGTTGGCCCACCAGGCGCGGTAGCTGCGCGCGCTCGGGGGAAGGCGATCTTCGATGAGCCGTTCTATTTGCTCAAAAGTAAGGGTCATCTCTGTGACGTGGTCGGCGATGGCTTTTAGAAAGTCCGATAATGGGTCATATTTTCCCATCGGCTGCCTCCTCTTACTGCTCTTTCTCCCTACCGGCGTTTATCGATACTCCACGGGCTGCACGCTCATGGCGTCAGCGTTTCTTCGATGAGCGCCACCTCGTCCTCCGTCAGCCCGTAGACCTGATAGATGAGCGCATTGAGTTCTTGTTCCCACGCCGTAATTCGCGAGTTTTCGCTGTTTGTGCTGAGTATGTGTTCTACCAATTCTTCGATAGTCGTTTGCTGTGTTTGGGAAGATGGGGGGATTGGAATTTGCTCCATGTACTGTGCGAAGAAACGGAGATATCCTTGTTGTATTGTGGTGCTGACTTGTCTATAGAAGAATTCAGTAACTGAGGAATTAAGTAAGCCTAGTAAGTACAAGTCTTTAGTGGAAATGAAATAGGTTGTATTGACTGAGTATGCGCCGCTTGTGTCAAGAGAGAATTCTGGCTGTTTAGCAATGTCGGGATATATTATTTTAGGCCCACTAAAATTTTTGTAATAGGCACAGGCCCGCAGCTCCCACCAGTATTTCCCCTGATCCTGTCGTATCCTTAACCGGGGTTCATACTGGCTCAGGTGGGCGTGAATGGCAGGGTAGGTGCTGGCGAAGATGGCCCGGGCTTCGGCCTCCGTCCCTGCGGTGCCCCAGGGGTTGTGAGCATCTTTGTCGTCGCTGTTCTGGAGGGCGATGAGGTAGGTGCTGATGGGCGCGATCTGCCAACGCTTGATGTCGCGCCCTCTCAGCCAGGGCTTGATCACCTCGGCACTTCTTGGGTCCTGGGCGATGAGGTGGTCTCTGGTTTGCTCGTCGATGACGAAGGCCTGGTTGTAGCCGGTCTTGATGCCGTAGTAGATCTTCCCGTTGATGGACTCCCCCAGCGGGATGCCGGAGAGGCGCAATTTTCGCATCAGCGCGCCGATGGCCGGCCGTGCCAGCGTCCAGCCCGAGGACGGCAGGCTGGCTCTGGGCTGCCGCCACGCTTTTGCGGCGACGGTCTCCTGCAGGTGTTCCACGACGCCCAGATCGTCCACCGTCAAAGCCCGCACGGCGTGATCCTCCGGCGGTTTGGCTTTGCGGAAGACGGTGATGCAGGGATAGGCGATGGCCGTGAAGAGCGGCAGGTCGCCGAAGTCGATGATGTTCTCCAGCGTCGCCTGGCTGTTCAGGAGCCAGCGCAGCTTCTCGCCGTAGCCGGCCCGCAGCCACTTGTTGGAGGTGATGAAGCTGCCGATCCCCCCTTCGCGCAGCAGGTGCAGCGCGCGGGCGTAGAAATAGACGTAAAGGTCGGCGGTGCCGGTGTAGATCTCGGCGTAGCGTTTCTGCAGCAGGGCTTTGAGGTCACTGCCCAACAGCTCCTGGCGCACGTAGGGTGGGTTGGTCACGACGATGTCGAAGCCGGTCCGGGGGCTCTTGTCCGGTGAGGCCTCTTCCTTGGGGGTGAAGACTTCGGCGAAGACCACCTCCCAGTCGAACGTCCCGGAGCTGCTCTTTTCACTGGCCCAGGCGGCAATGCCCTCCTGCAGCGCCAGGATCTGGCGTTTGAGTTCGGTCTTGTCGGGGCCGTGCGCGGTCATGAACTGTCCCTTGAGCTGGAAGTAGTCGGCCACCTGTTGGTAGTGAAAGAGGCCGGGTTGGAGTTGCGCCGGTGCGTGGGCTGCCAGGCTGTCGCCGACTTCGATCTTGAACTCCAGGTTGGGCAGCGGGGGCGGCGTCCCCCCCTCGAAGTCCACGATCAGCGAGAGCCAGAGCCGCAGCCGGGCGATGTTCACGGCGAAGGGGTCGATGTCCACGCCGTAGAGGCTCTGCTGGATGATCTCCAGCTTCTTCTCGTAGACGGCCTGCGGATCCACGCCCCGCGCGACGAAGAGCGCCTGGCGTAAGGCGATCAGCTCGTGGAGCATGCCCAGCAGGTAAGCGCCGCTGCCGCAGGCCGGGTCGCAGATGCGGACGGCGCGCAGTGCCGCCAGGATGGCCTCCGGCGCACGGATGGCCGTGGGGTCCTGCTGCTCGACGAAGGCCGCGAGGGCCTCGGGCGTCTCGCGCGGGCAGACGTCGTGCAGGTAACCCTTGAGTGCTTCCCGGCACATGAAGGCGACGACCGGTTTGGGCGTGTAGTAGCTGCCGCTCTCGTGGCGCCCGGTCACCAGCTCCTCGAAGATTTTGCCTAACATCTCGGGATCCACCGCGACTTCGACGTCCAGCGGGGTGCTCTCCGTGACGGTGAAGTTATAGCGGTAGAGCAGTTCGTCGAGCAGGGGCGCGAAGAGGTCGTCGGGCACGGCGATGCCCTCTTGTTCATCCAGCACCTCGCGCTCGAAGAGCCCGCCGTTGAGGTAAGGGACCTTCCCGATGCGCTGTTGGATGAAGCCCCGTGGATGGATGCCGGTAATGTCCACGCTGTCCGGGTTGTTGAGCCCGGAGAAGAAGAGCAGTGTCAGCCGGTCACGGTAGAAGTTGGCCTCGGCAGGGGGGCTTTGTTCGGCCTGGTAGGCCTCCCAGAGGGCGCGCAGGTAATCGTGGCGGCCTTCGAAGGTCAGCCAGCCCTTGCGCTCCAGGAACATGATGAAGAGGAGGCGGTTGAAGAGCCGCAGGGTGAAGATCCGCAGGTCTTCGGGCGCATCCACCCCGGTGATCTGTGACTCGGCCTGCTCGAAGAGCCGCTTGTAGTCGGCAAAGAATTCCCTGGTGACGGCTTCGACGTTGAAGGCCTGATCGTGAATCGCCTGCAGCGTCAGGGGTGAATCCGGTGGGGTGGCCGCGGTGCCGAGCTGTGCCAGTTGTTCCGCTGCGGTGTGGAGTCGTTCTTGCGGGCCGATGACGATGCGCCGCAGCACGCTCTGTGCGGCCGGTGCGCTGCTTTCCTTTTCCTCATGGTCCGGCTTGATATTGACGAAGTGCCAGGTGTGCGCCTGGGCATCGCTGAAGACGAAAAGCGCGTAAGGGTGGTGGTGCAGCAGTTGGGCGATGACCTGGCGTTCGGCACTCAACGTCAGGGTGACCAGCGGGGTGTAAAGGATTTCGAAGTCACCGTGACGTGCCAGCAGCCTGGGCGCGCCACAGACCAGCGCCGCCGTCCCGCCGGGCCACTCCCGGTAAGGGAGGCTGCTGTCGGCGAAAGCATAATTCAGGACATCCCAGAAGAGTTTCTGGACTGTAGAAAGCCCTTCTTCGGGCATGCGTTGGAGCAATTCATAAACACGTTGTTGTGCTGCGTTTTGCATCTATCATTGGCCCCTTGAGCGGCGGGATGGCGCTTCCTTGTATATTCTCTTCCCCTCTATCCTTTCTGTCAAGCCCCAGAAAGGGAACCTCACCCCCTCACCCCGGCCGGGGGGTGAGGCTCAGGCGGTCTTCTGCATCCCCAAGTCACCGAGGGAGGTCACATACGTGAGGGGGCTCATGCGGCGGGCCAGGCGCTCGTCGGCGGTGATCAGCGTTCCGCCCACGCTTTCGGCCAGGGCCGCAAAGGAGGCGTCGTACACGCTGGTCTCGTAGTCGCGGGCGATGGCGACCGCTCGCCGCGTCATGGCCGCCGATGGGGCGACCCAGTCGAGATCCAGGTCGAAGAGTGCCTGGAGCGCGGTCTCGATCTGCGGTGTGGTCAGCTCGGGCTTGTAGCGCAGGACGTTGCCGACCTCGTAGGCCAGCAGGTGGGGCACCAGGATCCGGATGTGCCCTGCGAGATACGCGTTCAGGAGGTCCAGCGCGGGGTCCGCCAGGACTTCTCCCCGGCGGACCCATTTGATGATCACCGAGGTATCCAACACCAAGCACGAGTTCACCGGCGTCGATCCCGCAAGTACCGCACGTCCTCGGTGCTGTCCTCGCCAGTGCCGGGAGAGGTCTGTGCGACCAGGGTCAGGGCATCCACGGCGGCCCGTACCTGGGGGCGATCGCCGGGTCGCACGGCGTTCCTGCGGGCGTCGATATACTGACGCAGCGCCTCGCGCACCAGTTCGCTGCGGGTGCGCTGCTCGGCCTCGGCCAGCGCGTCCACCTGCTGTAGGAACTCGTCGGGGAAAGAGATCATAACTTTGGTTGTCATCTTGCACCTCTGTATATCTCTATTATAGCTTAGAGATATATGAATGCAATACCGAATTTCAGTAAGTGCGCCCCCGAAATGGAACTTTGAGCTTACTCTATAGCGATTATGCCCATAAGGCGAGGATCAACGGGCGAACTTCCGCCAGCACCTGCTCTGCTGTTGGGGCTTTGGGGACAAAAGATAGTAATTGTTGGTCCCACTCGCGCTGCGCCACGTCCAGTAAGGCATCGGCAAGAAAATCGGTAGGTGCGGCAAATGTCACCCCTCGCGTTTCACATTTTCGTGATAGCAGAGCTGGTATCTGTTTCCCTCCTATCTCTTCCCGCTTCAATATTGACCAGAGATCATAGTAGTCTCGACATACGCGGCTCGCACCCCAACCTCGCTCAGCCAAGTGTTGCTGGCTTTGCAGCAGTGCACGGAGTTTCTCGGCGACAATTTCTGCCAGGGCATAAACGGATACCGTTGTCGAGATTTCTTCTTCAAAACTGTGCAGGATGGGATGTGATTCCACCGGCAGCAGAAGCGGCTCATCCACAGTGATTTCAA